>JAJFMS010000100.1 GCA_020696885.1 Armatimonadota bacterium
GGACGCAGCAAAAAGAGGGCGCTGCCGAAGCTCGGCAGCGCCCTCTCTTCGATTCCACCGTCGGGTGATCTTACTTCAGCGCGATGTTGTAGGCGATCTGCCCACCCACGTGCTTGAAGTCGAACCAGCCGATCGTGGCGCTCCAACCCTTGTAGTGGTAGCGGCCACCGATGTTGAAGTCGCTGTTCATGAACTCGGCCAGCAGGCTGACGTTGTTCGCCCAGAAGAGCTCGGCACCCGCGAAGATCTCTTCGTCATAGACACCGCCGCCGAAGCCGACGTGGCCCTTCAGGGCGAAGTTCTGCTCGGTGTCGGTGCGGGTGAAGAACTTGCTGGCCACGACGTACCAGCTCGGGTCCAGGTCCAGCTGGTCGAACGCGTCCACGACGCCCACGGAGAGCGCGGGGAGCTGGTTCGTCTCCTTCAGGAGCTGGAACTTCGCGTTGAAGAGCACCTCGGTGCTGCCGCCGAGATCGTCATCGAAGTCGAGGATGCCGACTCCGACCTCGAGGCGATCGGTGATGCCCGCCGTTACGCCGCCGCCGAAGAAGTCCGAGGTTCCCGCCAGGAAGAGGGAGCCGTTGGCTTCGCGCTGGGTGTACGCGGTGGGAGTGTAAAGGAGACCAGTGGCCCCGAGGAAGTTCGGGACACGAGCCTCAGTGTTCGGGCGGGCGACGGTTTCTACATCCTGTGCGAATGCAGGGGCCGCCAGCAACAGGCTGAGAGCAAACAGACCGGCAAAGGCTTTACGCATCTGGGAACATTCTCCTTGGTCCTCTTCCGGGCAGTTTTTCCAATGTTTCAACGCCCATCCGAGATCCGAGTGATTTTTTCCCGACTGGCCGGAGACTAAACGCCAGTTCTGCGAAGCACCGGACACCAGGTGTCTCGGCGGTAACCCCCGCGGCAGTTGGTTGCAGCCTCACGGCTCAAACTGGCGCCCGGTCAGCGGGAAAAGTAACGCTAACTGGGGAGGCCCGCTGCAAGCCCAACAACAGAGCAGCATCCCCGTCTCTAATGGCTACCTCAAAGTAGCCCCAACTGCCAAGGCTGATAGTCGGTTCGCCTGCCTGCACAGTACTATAGCAATTCGCCGGGCCGAAGATAAATCGGTCTGCAACCTTAAATCTGTAAGGTCCCCCACCAGTCCCCAGGTCGTCTGGCTGCAGGTTGGTGACTGCGTTTCCATACCCGTCCACATAGATCACCTCTCCGAGCAGACCATCAGGATTCCGGATTACCGGCGGAATCGAGATCCGGACCGGATTCGAGAGGGGGTCACCGAGCTCACCGGGCTCCAGGCCGGCAGAGAGGGCGGCCGCCGCGGGCGCGAAGAGATCCCGCCCGTGGAAGGTGGAGCTGACCGCCGGTAGCCAGTGCTCCGGCCGATTCAGGTGGAACGCCTCCGGTTCACCGCAGGACGAAGCGGCGAGCCAGAGCAGGCCGTTATCCGGACCCACGAAAAGTCGCGTGCCGGAGCGGATGCAGATCGGCTTACGGGGACCGCCGACTCCGGGATCCACGACCGCGAGGAACACGCTGTCCGCCGGGAAATACGGCACCGCGGACCGCAGGACCATGGCGCCGCCCATCACGTCCTGCGGTGGAATCCCGTGCGTGATATCGATGAGGGGTGCCGCCGGGCAGCGACCGGCGATCACGCCCTTCATGATGCCGGCGTAGGCGTCCTGGTAGCCGAAGTCGGTGAGCAGCGCGATCGGCCGCGGCATCAGTTGTCCACAACCACCCGCCGGAGCACGGAGGTCACCACGGCGCCCTTATCGTCGGTGCCGCGGATCTCCACCAGGTGCGGGCCGTTCGCAGTTTTCAGCGTGTTCCACTCCCAGGTGAACGGGGAGCGGTTCGTGGCCATGGTGAGCGCCCCGTCCAGGAAGAAGCTGACGATCGCCACGCCTTCGCCCATCACGTTGGCGGTGATCTTCACCGGGCCACGCTGCGGCTGCTCGGCCCCGGGCGTAATGGACAGCTTGATCCGTCGTGAGAGGGAAGGGCCGGTCGGATTATCGAAGCGGACCCGGAGGTGCGTGATTCCGGTCTTCAGAGTCCGGCCGGCGCCCACCGCCTCTTGCAACGCGGGGAGGAACTGCTCCGGCGCCAGCGGGCCGCGGAGGTCGGGGAGCGGCTCCCACTCGCCCTCGTCCAGGCGGACGTCGATGCGGGTGGCGATCGGGTCCAGCGGATCTCCGGACGTAAGCGGGACCGGCAGGCCGAAGAAGGGGGAAAGCACCGGCTTGGCCTGTTCGGAGGGCAGCGCTTCGATCAGGACCTGCGAGGCGGGATTAGTGGTGCCCTGTAGGTTCGGCTCCGCCGGCTGGATGATGAACCCACCGCGGTCTTCGAGCGGCTGGTCCTTCTCGTCCAGGCGGCGCATGGTGGCCGCGGTGGAGACGGTGACGACCGTGGGGGACCAGGAGACGACGGCGCCATTGCCGGCGCGCTCCGTGCCCGAATAGCGCCCGATCCCGCGCAGTGGCTGCTTGACGCGGCCGATCGGACGCGCGCCGCCCGCTTGCGTGGTCAGCGTCACCTGCCCGTCCACACGATTCTCGATCACCACCTCCGCCGGGAAGGTGGCGCCCCGGCGTACGATGATCACCAGCCGGTCCCCCGGCTGCGGCAGGTAGCCGGCGGCCAGCGCCTCGGTCTTCTCGTCGCGCTCGATCATCACGGCGCTGCCGGGCGGCGGGGCCAGGCAGCGGAACAGCGAGCCGGAGAGCGGAATGTCGGTGCCGATCCCCGCCCCGGTCTCGGGCTGCTCCCGAGCTTGAATCCGAAGGTAGCGATATTGGTCCCGCGCGGCCGGCACGCGGATGGTCACGTGCTCCGCGCTCACCCCCGCAACGGAGCCGGGGCGCACGGCGGTGATGAGGCTGCTGGTGCTGCCGAGGGTGCTCGCCGGGCGGGTCACGCGACCCAGCACGTCCCAGAGCCGCCCCGCGTCGCTGCTGAGCTCCACGACGCCGCCGGTCCGGTTTTCGATCCGGATCCGGTACAGCTCCAGGGTCTCAGGCGTGGCCGGCTCGACCGGCACGTCCTGCGCGCGCAGCTCCGCGGCGGCCAGGAATGGCAGCCCGGCCAGCAGGGCAGTGGCGTGCCGGCGGGTCAGGAGCCCGTGGCGACCGGCTGCAGCGCTTTTTTGGTCTGCTTCAGGCCTTCCTGGAGCCCCGGCACGTCGTGCGGCGCTCGCTTGGGGACCGCGAAGACTTCGCTTAGAATGTTCCACCAGTTGTACATCTCGATGTAGACGAGATCGAACAGCATGACGCCCTGGCTGCTTTGCACTGCGGTCTGCAGTGCGCGCCGGAATTCGTCGGGCTTGCCTCGATAGTCTTGAAGGTTCACGGAAGCATAGACGAACGAGGCATCGTTCACGGCGCGGATCGATGTTTCCGCCGCCGCCTCGACCGTCATATCCTCGGGAGTGCCGAGCTGGCGCGCGTCGTTCCGGGTGGGAACGGCGTAGTAGCAGCCGGTGCATAGCCAATTGATCTTACCGGCATATCCGGTCGACGCGTAGCTCTCCGTCATCCAGTCGTAGCGGGGCGCGTAGTCGTCGGAGCCCCAGTTAACACCTACTCCGTAGTACTGCGGGTACCAGGAGCCCACGTAGACGCCCAGCCCCAGGCCGGGACGCTTGCGGTTCACCGCCTCGCGGGCTTCATCCACCCAGCGGCTGATGTTGCGGGCGCGCCACTCCAGCCACTGCTTGTAGTAGGGCCCCTGCGTCACCGCCTTGCCGGGCTCCGCGCTGTAGGTGTAGATGTCCTGGGGGAAACGGTCCAGCTTCTTCCCGACCCAGGCCTCGAACAGCTCGCGGGAGAGGGGGGAGAAGTCGGTGCGGAGGCTGGAGTAGCGCATCCGGTCGAAGACGATGCCGTCCACCGCATAGTTGTCCGCGATCTCCTCCACGATCTGGAGCATGTAGGCCCGCGACGCCGGATCCGCCGGATTCACGAATCCGCCCACCGCCTCGGAGGGCGCGTCCAGGATCGGCTGCAGCACTTCTTCCGCGGCGTACTTCGGCTCGTCGTCCACGTGGAGGTGCTCCAGCAGCCAGCGGCTGCCGGTGCCGCGGCCGATGAGGAGGTAACCGTCCGGCGGCACGTTCAACCCGGCCTCGCCGGCGAGCGCCCCGTCGATCACCGCCGTCACCTTCCCCTCGCGCACCACTACCGCGGCGTCGGAGGGGGCGAGCTTCTTCCACTCGGTCCAGCGGTTGTCGTAGGTGACCAACTGGTTGTCTACCGGCCCCTGGTTCTCGCCGACCGCCAGCGGCAGCGCGGCGCCGTCCGGCGCGGTGATGGTCCGCTGCACGTCGTAGACGATCGCTTGCTTTTCGGGCTTGGTGTAGAGCGGGCCGCTCTTGATGAGCTTGTGCCCCTCGCTGAAGACGTTGATGCCGGCGTACACCTTCATCCCGCGGCGCCGGCCCTCGATCATCGCCGTGAGCAGCAGGTCGTAGCCGGCCGGGTACCGGAACCCCCGCCACTCTTCCAGGTGGGGCGCGATGCGGCTGTTGTAGAGCACGTGCCCGCTCAGCGGTTTCACGTCCACCACGATGGTGTTGATGTTCGCCTTCCGGCACTTCTCGAACACCTCCGAGACACCGTCCCGGGTGGAGAGCCGCTTGAGGTTGGCCGTGGCGTCCATCCACATCACGCGGCCTTCCAGGTTCGCCTGCCGCGCGACCGCGGTGGCGAGCCCCGGAGGGGGAGCGAGTGGCGGCGGGGCGGGGGGAGGATCCTGCGCGGTCACGGGTGAGGTGAAGAGCAGCGCCAGCGAGAGGACGGCCAGGGATGCGATGGAGTTACGAATGCGCTGCATGGGAATGTTGCCGGCACTCCGGGCGCCCGGAATACTCACGAGCGCACTACCAGGGACACCGGATAGGCGGAGCCACCCACCGGGATGCTCTGGATCCGGATAGTACGCTGCTCCTGCGGGGCCAGCTTCACGGACCAGAGCGCCGCTTCTCCGGGTGGCGCCGTTTGCGGGGCCTCCACTAGTTGGCCATCGATGAGGAAGACACCTCTCGCCCAGCCCGCTTCGGCCGCCATCAGCACCCGCACCGTCTTCGCTTCGTCGGTCGGGTTGCTGACGGTCACGGTGAGGTTGTAGAGCACGCCGTAGTTCCCGAACAGTTTGCGGTTGCTGCGAGTGCCGGAGATCGCCTTCCGACCGAGCGGGATGAACGTCCACGGCTTGCCGCACACGTACTCGTGCGCCTCGGCCTTCTGGGGGTTCGGGTACGTGTGCGGCTCGCTGCGGGCGGTGTCGATCAGGTCCGCGGTCAGCGCGGGCGTGGTCGGCGCCGCCGAGGAGGTGACTTCCGTGACGAGGGGGCCGCCGTTCAGGATGCGGAAGCCGTAGATGCCGGAGATCGTCAGGATGTTGCCCATGGAGGCGGAGTAGACCGTGCGGACCCCTTTGGCCGGCACGCGCAGCATGTAACCGACGTCGCTGGTGAGCGCGGAGAGGTACTTCTGGGCGGCCCGGTGGCCCACCTGGATCGTATCGAGGATCGGACCGGCCTCCGCCGGGATCACCTGCACGTCCACCGGCTCGTTATTCGGATTGAGCAGGTGCACCTGGAAGGTGATGGTGCGTCCCATCCGGTTCTGATGATGGAACATCAGCCGGACCGGCCCCTCGGTGTCGACCAGGCCCTGATACAGCGTGCCGTATTCCCGCACGCTCTCCGGGTCGTTGGAGTAGAGGAGAACCTTCGTCTCCCGGGCGGGTAGTGCAACGTTGCGGACGGTGACGCGGGCGGTGGTCTTGAGCGGCAGGTAGTTCTCGCCGGTAACGGTCACCGGGAACTCGACCTGCGCCGCCTCGCCCCGGGGCAGCGCGCGGATACCGGTGGGCCCGCCCGTCAGGCGGACGATGGCGCCGGGCTCCGTGGTCACCCCCTGCAGCGCGCGCACCTCGGCGACCTGGCGCACCAGGGAGGCCGGCGTGACCACGCCGGTGACCTCGGCGATCGGCGTCTCCGCAATGCGCCCCGCATACTTCTTCACCCAGATGGTCAGCGTCTCGTCGGCGCCCTCGCGCTCGATGCGCAGGATCAGCTTCCCTGGGGTCTGGCCGCGCACCACGATCTCCGAGGTCCCGGCGTCCACCTGGACCTCCGCGCACGGGTCGCCGGTGGCCGTGGCCGTGATCGGGCCGGAGGCGCTGCCGCCTACCTTCACGCGGCGGGTCTCGTCCACCGGGACGGCCACGGACGTATCACTCAGGGCGAGCTTCGGAAGGCGCGGCTGGTTCTTGCGGCTGGAACCGGTGGCGGGACGAGCCGCAGCGGCGCGAGCTCCCGGCAGGGCCTCCTTGAGGTTCGCGGCCCAGAGACGGGCTACCGCTTCGGGGTCTTGCTTTCGCTCCTTCGCTTCTTCGGCGGTGGCGATCATCACCAGCCCACCGTTGGCGTAGACACCCCAGTCTTCGCCGCGGCTCCGCACGGAGATGTCCTCCGCGCCAACCCC
Source organism: Armatimonadota bacterium (assembly GCA_020696885.1). The sequence goes on from JAJFMS010000100.1 coordinate 6,504, forward strand.
ATCTCCGAGCAGTTCGGTCAGCCGCCGCGCGGCGTAATCGGCTCTTCCCTTCGGCGAGAGAGTACCGTTGGGAGTGCGGAACAGCGCAATGAGCTTTCCGCCTACCAGGAGCCTGGCCCCCTGCTTGACGGAGACCACCTCCACCCGGGGCGCCGCGAGAGCTGACGCGGCCAGCGCGAGGGCGAGCGCGAAAACCGCCGCCAGAGCCGAATACCGTTTTACCATTCCGTCTCCACTCCAGATTCCAGATCGCTTGCCAGCAAATAGTATCCGAGCGATCGAATGCTGACCGGCGACAGCCCTGCGCCGGTCCAGGTACCTAAGTCGGCAGCCATGCCGCGCGTTGACACCTTCCGCGCTCGAACGTAAAATCGACCGGTGCCGCCCTGCCGAGGCTCAATAATGTCCCACGATCCGCACAATCAATTCACCGAAGTCGCGGATGTGTATGACAGCCTGATGTCCGTAGTGCCCTATGGATATTGGGTCGACTACGTGGAGCGTCTCTGGCAGCGGTTCGAACTGAGCCCGCGCCGAGTGCTGGATCTGGCCTGCGGTACCGGGAATGTACTCCTCGAACTGCTAAGGCGCGGGTACGACGGGGAGGGAGCGGACGCCAGCGCGGCGATGCTGCACGTGGCCCGTCGCAAAATCCCCGAGCAGGTGCCGCTCTGGTGCCAGGATGCTCGCGTGCTCGAGCTGGGCGGAGAGCCGTTCGACGCCTGCGTTTGCCTGTTCGACAGCCTGAACTACCTGCTGTCGCCGGCGGATCTCCGCCGGGCATTCGCCGCTGTCCGGCGCAACCTGGCTCCCGGCGGCACGATGCTGTTCGACATGAATGCCATCCGGGCGCTGGAGACCGGCATGTTCGACCAGAAGGGCACCGGCAGCGACGCCAGTCTGGAGTACGAGTGGCACAGCGCCTGGGAGCGGGCTTCCCGGCTGTGCACCATCCGGATGGAGTTCCGGGTTCACGGCCGGGACGGCACGCGAGTCCTCCACGAAACCCACGTGCAGCGGGGCTACTCCGCCGACGAGATCCGCGCGGCGTTGGGAGAGGCACGGTTCGAGGTGCTGGGCTTCTTCGATGCCTTCACCACCCAGCCCCCGAACTTCCGCACGGACCGGTACCACGTGATCGCCCGCGCCGTTGACCAGTAGCCTCCTGTTCGCGCGGTCCGTGGAACTCCACCAGGCGCTGGCCGTCTATTTCCCCAGGCCGCCGGCCTTGGTGCGGCTTCCGCCCGGCTGCGCGTTCGGATCCTGCAGGTCCACCGTGAGCGCCCGAAACGCGCCGTCGCCTGCTGGAACCCCGATCACCTGTACGGGATCTCCTTCGCGGAGGGAGCGCCCCTTCAGCGGCACGCCGCCCCAGCGGGTCTTCTTGTCGAAGTTGATCCGGACCTGGGCGTACTTTTTGCTGGCGCCGCCCTTCATCACGAACCAGCCCGCGGCGGCGTGGCTCTTGAGGACCTTTCCTCCGAAGGTCTTGCGTCCCGCCTGCGCCTGCGCGGGCGGTTCCATCCCTCCCAGGAGGAGCACCGCCGCACCCATTGCCACCATCCGCACCATGCTGCGCGTCATCATCGACCTCGTCGTCCGCCAATACAATCAAGACCGCCTGGCCCCATGGGGCCAGGCGGTCCTACGTTTGTAATCCAGCCCGTACTCGGAAAGGCTACCCGTCGGCGCCCGGCCGCAATGTCGGCGCCGGTTGCTGCCCCCCATTATTCGA
>JAJFMS010001155.1 GCA_020696885.1 Armatimonadota bacterium
ATTGCCCAGGGCGCTGCCGTAGTCCAGCACTGCCGGACGGCCCGCGAAGTGCCGGGCGATCTGCGCGTAGTAGGTGGGCCAGGTGCTGGAGAACATCCAGCCCACGCCGAACACGCCGAGGGCCCACATCCACGGGGACGTGCCCAGGAGCGCGGGCGCCACGAACACCCCGGCGGCCAGGCAGAGCGCGATGACCCGGTTGTTGCCGAGTCGCTCGTTCAGCGGTACGAAGACGAAGCGCCCCACGGCGAGCCCCACCAGGTGCGCCGTGAGCAGGAGCCCGGCCGCCTCCGGGGTGACGTGGTGCACCCGCTCGTAGAACGAGGGGAGCAGTGCGGCAAAGCAGACGTCGCCGCCGGCGATGAGGCCGAACGGGAGCACGCAGAGCCAGAACCCTGGCCCCGAGTCAGGTGCCGCAGGCTCTGCGTCCCGCGGAGCGTCGGAGCGGTCCGAGAGGGCGGCGAGGCGCTCTCGCATCGCCCAGAAACCGGCCAGCAGCGCCACGGTGATGACGCCGACCGCCAGGAAACTGAGCCGCCAGCCCAGGAGGAGGCAGCCGGTGGCGATGAGCGGCCCGATCACCTTGCCGATGCCGTTGAAGCCGTGGAGCAGCGTCACCCCTCGGCGTGGATTGTCCGCCCAGAGCCGCGCGCTGACGTTGTTGGCTACGGAGCCGAGCACCGTCCCCGTTGAACCGGCGCGACCGGGCCGCCGCCCCAAGCACCGCCAGCGAGCAGGCCACCTGGATCGCCGCGAACGCCGCGCCGAATTGGCTGTGATCGATCCCGAGCTCCCGCTCGATCGAGGAGAGGTTCGGACCCACCAGGCCGGTGCCGATCATCCCCAGCAGCGCCATCCAGGACATCACCAGCACGCGCAGCACGGTGAGGTCGTTCTTCGGAGCACTCACCACGGTCTCATGGCTCGATGACCGGCGGCTTGCCGCTGTAGGGGTAGGTGTCCCAGGGCGTGCGTCCTTCCTGGCGTGGGTCCCCGGTCTTCACCAGGTGCTCCTTGAGCTGCTTCGCCAGGGCTTTGAGCGGCTTCGCGTAAGATGGCTCGGCGGCCGCGTTGTGGAGCTGATCGGGGTCCTTCTTCAGGTCGTACAGCTCCTCCGCAGGCCGGCGGGCCACGGCCAGGTCATAGAAGCGGCGCACGGCCGGGTCGTCGCGCCGGTCCAGGTAGAGCTGCTTGATGGCGCCGCGGTCGATGTCGCCGAAGGGACCCTGCGGCCTGGCGTCCAGGTCCGGATCACCCGCCGGCCAGCGGCTCGGCTCGTAGTTGCGGATATAGAGGTGCTCGTCCGTGCGGAGAGCGCGCATCGGGTAGCCGACGCCGCCCGCGCGAGAGAGCGTGTGACGCTCGAATGCCATCACCACGAAGTCTCGATTCCGCTCGACCCGTCCGGCGCGAGACGAGGTGAGGAGCGGCCAGAGGCCGCGCGCGATCATCTCCGGCGGCACCGGCTGACCAGCCGCTTGCAGGAACGTCGGCGCGAGGTCCGCCAGCGACACGAGGTCCGTCACCACGCGACCACCCTTCACCTTCTCCGGGTAGCGCACCAGCAGCGGGACTCGCGTGCCGGAGTCATACATGTTGCACTTGCTGCGCGGGAGCGGGTTGCCGTGGTCGCCGGTGAACACCACCAGGGTGCGGTCCAGCTCGCCGGCGCGCTGCAGCGCCTCCAGAGCGCGCCCGAGCTGCTGATCCACGTGCTCGATCTCGGCCGAGTAGTTCAGCACCTCGTCCCGCACTTCCGGCAGGTCCGGCCAGCAGGGGAATAGTCGTGCCTGGCTCAGCTTCTTGCCCCGCTTCTGCCCCAGTCCCGGCTCATACGGCTGGTGCGGCTCCGTAGCGCCGAGCCAGAAGGCGAACGGCTGGTCCTTCGGGCGCTCGTCCAGGAACTGCTGGAAGTTCGCCGCGTAGTCGATCGGAGAGATCCCTGCCGGCGCCGGCGCCCGTTTGGCGTTGTAGGCCTTGCCGAGCGGGTGGACCGGAAACTCCGCCGCCGGCAGGATCCCCGGCCCCCAGGTCTTGCCGGTGTTGGCCATCACGTATCCGGACCGCTGGAGCTGGATCGTCCACATCGGGAACTTCGGCTGCAGGCGGCCCATCAGGATACCGCTCTCTTCAAGCCGGTAGATCGGCTGCCCGGTGAGGATCGCGCTGCGAGACGGCGTGCAGGACGGGCAGGCGGTGAACGCGTTCTCGAACCGCACGCCCTCCCGCGCCAGGCGGTCCATATTCGGTGTGCGGATCCCGGTGTCGCCGTAGGCGCCCACGTGGGCCGCAGACTGGTCGTCCGTGATCACGAAAAGAAGGTTCGGCCGCGCCGCCTCCGCCGCACGACCGGGAGTTGCGGCTCGGCCGGCTAACAGGGCGGCCAGCACCCCAACCAGCACTGAGGCCAGTGCGGCGGGAGCCGTGCGATGGATCTGGAACGAAAGCCGCATGAGGTTACCCCTAGCCGAGCGATAGCGGGGCGGGGGAGGAGATCCGCGGCCCCGACCGCAAGCCGGCCTCTGGTTCTCCGCACGCTGCCGCGGTCTCCTTCTCTGGGCACCCTGGATCAGCAAGGTCAGCGAAAGGGCGTGCGGAGGACGGCCACACGGGAGGGTGGCTGGTGCAGCGGAGGGCGGGGACGACCCTCCGCTGCACCAACCGTTCTGGCGTCGAAGTGGACCTCGCCGGCCCAAGGCAGAGCCTCGCTCCAGGGTGCCAGCCGACAGCAGGGGACTGACAACCCGCGATTAAGCTTGACCCACCGGGGGTGCCGTGCTATACTGCGTAAGTCGCTAGGGGGGACCCGGCGGCGCGAAGGTGACGCGGGGTGGAGCAGCCCGGTAGCTCGTCAGGCTCATAACCTGAAGGTCGCAGGTTCAAATCCTGTCCCCGCACCCACTTTCCTTTCAACATCCACAACATGACGCGGGGTGGAGCAGCCCGGTAGCTCGTCAGGCTCATAACCTGAAGGT
>JAJFMS010000101.1 GCA_020696885.1 Armatimonadota bacterium
CGCTTCTCCCGCCTACTGCACGAGCTCCCGATAGCTCAACAAGAGCGTTCGTTCTCGGCCGATGAGCTCCAACTCACCATTCGAAAAGGCAAACCTGATCTCCAGCCTCGGGCTTACCCAGCCGTCCATGTCGGGGATCTCAGTAAATCGGTTGCCTTCCCGAAGATAGCCGTCGAGCAAGCGGCGGGTCGGGTCGTAGAGGTAATATTCCTCGACGCCGAACTCCTGGTAGAACTGGAGCTTCCGGAGGATCGCCGACAGTCGATCCTCCGGCGACACGACCTCGAATACCACCTGGGGCGAAATTCCGTCCTCGCGGTGCTGGATATGGGCGTCCCGATCCCCTTTGGGCCGACCAAAGACCAGCATCACATCCGGCACAGCACATCGTGCGGACTGCCCCTCCACGGGATACCCCTCCACGGGATACCAGGTGAGATCGCTCGCCAGGAAGACGTCTCGATCGTCGCCGAGGAGGTGATCCAGACTGCCCTGGAGTGACTCTATCCAGCGGAATCGCGAGGTGCTCCCGGCGGTCGGTCTGCCGTCACTCTCCGGGTAGAGAACTTCCTCCCGGGACCTTGGGATTGCAGCGACACTCATGGGAGGTTACTCCCGATCATCGTGGTCGTGCTGGGCGGGCGGGGTGTCAATCGGCCCGCCCAGAAGATGATACTGTCGCCATTTCATGGCCGCAAGCCGTCGTGGGCGGTTGCCTACTGACCCCGCGCCAGGCGCAACTGGACCTCCTGATCGATCGCCTCCACCGCCGCGGCGATGACCGCCTGCTCACCGAGCACTGCGGCTGGGCTCGGGATCGGCTGCCGCCGGCTCTCGTCGCCGTATGGGTACCGGTTGGAGCCGAAGGACCGGAACGATCGGAAGGAGCGGAAGGAGCGGCCACGTCCGAACCCGAGGTCGCCGAACTGGTTACCACCGCTCGCGGCGGCCAGCTTCTCCAGCGCGGCCTTGGAGGCGGAGAGCGGATAGAGATCGCTGCTCACCGGATCGGGCTGCAGCTTCCCGGCCTGGGCGAACGTGGTCCAGACGCCGCGCAGATCGACGACCTGGCTCACGTCGCGCTGGACGTGGCGGCCCAGCGGGTCCAGGCGGAGCAGGCTGATAACCGCGCTATCCCGGACTGGACGCGGCAGGTGCACCGCATTCGCCAGGCTCAACATCTGGCTCCACGCGTTGATGTAATCCGGATCGAGCTTCACCGCGTCCTGGAAATGCCGCAGCGCCTCGGGATGCCGAGCCTGCTGCTGGCGGAGGTAGCCCAAGAGGTAGTGAAGCTGGGGCTTCTCCGGGCTCTTCGCCACCAGCCCCCGGAACACCCCTTCCGCAATCGTCTCCACCCGCTTCCCGCGGAAGACGCCTTCGCAGCCGAAGCAGTGCGTCTCCATCCGGCCGAAGCTGTCCGGCATCAGCTCGAACGCGCGGCGGTAATGCACCTCCGCCTCGGCGGTCTTGCCCTGCTCCGCCAGTTGGACCGCCAGGCGGGACTGGATGCAGTACGCATCCTGGAAGAGCGTCAGGGACGCCTGATACTGCTTGATGGCGCGGGTCAGCAGCCCGGCTGCCAGCAGCCGGTCCGCCCCTTCCGATACGCGGATCGCGCGGACGGCGCCGCGGAACACGTCGGCTTGCTTCGCGTCCCCACGGGCTTCGAGGATGTCCGCGAGCACGGTGTAGACTCGCATCCGGTGACCGAAATGCTGCTCGCCATCCGACGGATCGATGGTGATCGCGGCACGGATCGTCTTCTCGGCCTCGTCCAGGCGGCGCAACTGAAGGAGGAGCTGGCCCTTCCAGATGAGCGGACGCTCCTGGAACCGGTCCAGCGCGTAGAGCCGTTCCAACAGCGGCAGCGCTTCCGCACCCTGGAGCCGCAGCAGTAACTCATAGGCCGGATCAAAGTCGGAGCGGGAGAGGAGCACCTCTTCCAGGATCCGGATCGCCCGCGTCTTATCTCCACGGGCCGCAAAGGCGGAGGCGGCCAGGTAGCCCAGCGGCTGGTCTTCGAAGCCCTTGAGCAGGAGCACCTCCGAAAGATCGGCGGAGGGCCAGTTCGGCGCACGGTCCAACAGCGCGATGACATCGTCATGCTTCCCCGCCTGGTGGTACAGCGACGCCAGTTTCACGAGCAGCTCCTGTCCGCCGGAGACCGGTGAGACCCCTCCCGGCTGCCGAGCCGCCGCGGCAAGCCCTTCGATCAACGCCGCTTCGGCTGCGGCCGGGCGACCGATCTCCACCAGCACATCCGCCAACACCGACGGGTCTGCGCTTCCCTGCGGAGCGCCCAGCGAGAGGGCTCGGACAGCCTGGATCCCCTCTTCGATCCATTCATCCCGTTTCAGGGCATGTCCGAGATGAATGAGACTGATGGCGGCGGCAGCCGGTTGGACTGCCTGGCGCGGGTCCGCGCCAGCGGGCGGCTTGAGCTGGCTGCGGATCAGCGGGAGCGCTGCTTCCACCTGATCCGTCGCGAGAAGCGCGCCGTAAAGGTGCTGCGTCAGTTCCGTCCGGGTCTCGGCCGTCAGCGACGGCAGCGCGAGGGCTCCACGGATCTGCGCCAGCAACTGGTCGGACTGTCCCGCGGTCGTGGCGGACCGGATGTAGAGACTCCAGAGCGGGAGCTTGGGGTTCTTGGCCAACGCCTCGCCCAGGAAGCGGCTCACCCGCTGCCCGTGCCCCTTCTGCTCCAGATCGGCCAGCGGCTGGAGGAGCACGTAGGCGGACTGCGGGTTCTGGCCCAGTGCCGGGAGCCGGGCCGCGGCGCGCTGCGTCTGCCCCTGAACGATCAAGGCCAGCACGTAGTAGGCCTCGGCCGTGGCGCGCGGGTAGTCGATCTGCTGGTTCCGTGCCTGGAGGTCGATGGCCCGGGCCAGGCCGGTCGTCTTGCCCGCAGGCTTTTCCCCCGGCTTCGGGAACCGCTTCTCAAGCGCCTCGAAGAGCGCCGTCGTATCGAGCGAGTGCGTGAGCGACCATTGGGGCGTCTTGAGCCGGGCAATCTCTTCCACGGCTACCTTGCGCGCCAGCCGCCGGGTCTCATCTCCGGAGTTGATGTCGACGCTCACCGGGGAGGTGGTGAGGATCCGGCGGAGCAGCACTTCCGCCTTCTGCGCTCCGACCAGTGGCACGAGATCCGGCAGTTGCATCTCGTTCCCACGCTGCTGCGTGCGCTGCAGCACCAGTTGCAGCTCGATCCCTTTGAGCACCCGCGCCGGATCACCGGACTGCGCCGTGAGCGCCGTGTTGATCTGGATGACGTGGTGGACAAGATTGCTCCCGTCATCCGGCTTCGCCCGCCCGGCAAGCGCCTCCAGCGCGGCCAGATCTCGCCATTGCGCCTCGGCATCTCCCTGCAGGGTATGAGCGAGCAAGAGCAGGCTCAAGTCGATGCCGGTAAGCTTCGCGCCGGCAGGCTTCCGGGCTCCGATAGCCACCGCCAGGTCGTTCCAGGCTGCCGGAGGCGGCAGCGCCTCGAGCAGCGCGCTGAACTGCAGCGGCTCCACGGTGCCATCCTGCGGCGTCATGGGATCAGGGCGCAACTGCAAGTAGCGCTCCACCAGCGCCAACCAACCTGCGGCGGCCTCCTTCGGCGCCAGCCCCGCGACCCGCTCCCGGAATGGCCGCAGATCCTCGCGGAACTTGCCAACCGCGTCGTCACCGGGCGGCGGCTTCGTGCCCGCCTTCTCCGGCGCGAGCGCGCGGAGTACCTCCTCCGCGCCTTTCAACTGCTGCGCGGGGAGAGAAGCAGCCAGGACCCCGGTAATCAGTCCCCCAACGATGAAGAGACGCATGGAACGGTCCATTAGCCCGCCTTTCGGAAAGAATCGCGCAGTCAATTGTTGCTGGTATGAAACTGTTCTCGGCGACTCACCAGCTAACCTCTACCTCGTTACGTCCTAGCGAGGCTGTGGCTCGGACCGATGCGGCGTGTGGATCGTCCTTTATGGTCACTGTAACCGTGGGTCCCCCTGGCCCTAGTCGGCTGCCCCCACCCTCCCGCGAGGCGGGCCTGCGCTTCGCCCTTTCACGTCCCAGCAAAAGACGCTGGGACTAACGGGCGGCTTGGCGTGCGTGTTCAAAGGCTGCTACCCACGCCCGAGAGTACGACTCGTTTTCCAGGCAGCGGTAGACGGGTGGGGGCAACCGCCGTCGAGCCAGCCCCCCGTCTGGGGGGCTCACAAGTGGCGCCGCCCCGGCGCTGGGTGTCATGTTCTATCGAGAACGGAAACGCAACTCAACTGCACCGATTTGGGTCCCCGAAGACCACTAGGGCGAGGCCTACTTGCCGGTTCGGGAGGGGGTTCCGCTCCTGCTTGGCTAACTGGACTTCAACACTCGTTCCGCTCCGAACCCTCACTCATGCACTCACCCGCCGTTCGCGGCCTACGCTATCTTCGAATGGCCGGCCTCGTGCTTGCCGTGGTCTCCCTCCCGCTGCTCGTCCGGCCAGCGGCGAGCGCGGCTCCCGCACCCAGCCGCTATGCCGCCGTGACCCGCCAGGTGGAGCGGCTGATCCGGCATGAGATGGCGGGAAAACAGATCCCGGCGATCTCGATTGCGCTGGTGGACGGCGATGACGTCGTCTGGTCCCAGGGCTACGGGCTGGCGGACCCCAAGCGGAAGATCCCCGCCACGGCGGACACGATCTACCGCGTCGGCTCGGTCTCCAAGCTGTTCACGGACATCGCCGTGATGCAACAGGTGGAGCGGGGCGCGCTGGACCTCGACGCGCCGATCACACGCTACCTCCCGGATTTCAAGCCGACCAACTCGTTCGGCGGCACGATCTCGCTTCGCCACCTGATGGCGCACCGCTCCGGCCTGGTGCGGGAACCGCCGGTGGGGAACTACTTCGACCCCTCGCAGCCCTCCCTCGCGGCCACGGTAGCCAGCCTCAACACCACGGAGCTGGTCTACGCCCCGGGCACGCACACCAAGTACTCGAATGCCGGCATCGCCGTCGTCGGGCGGGTGTTGGAGGTGACGACCCGGGAGGCGTTCGCTCCGTACCTGCGGAAGACGATCCTGGAGCCGCTGGGGATGAAGCGCAGCAGCTTCGAGCCCACGACCGAAGTGGGGAGCGGGCTGGCGAAGGCCGAGATGTGGACCCTCCACCGCGGCCGGTTCCCGGCCCCCACCTTCGAGCTGGGCGAGGCGCCGGCCGGCTGCCTCTACGCGAGCGTGAATGACCTTGCCCGCCTCGGCAGCGCGCTGATGGCCCTGGGACCGCCCGGCACAGGTCAGCTTCTGCGTCCCGACACCCGGGAAGCGATGTGGAAGCCGCAGTTCGCGCCCGAAGGCCAGAAGAGCGGGTTCGGGCTGGGCTTCTACGTCTCGGAGTTCGACGGTCAGCGCTCCGTGAGCCACAACGGGGCGATCTACGGCTTCGCCACCCAGTTCCAGGTGCTGCCGGAGCGGAGGTTGGGCGTGGTGGTGACGGCTTCCCTCGACCTCGCCAACTCCGTGACCAGTCGCATCGGCGAGTATGCGCTCCGCGGAATGCTGGCAGTGCAGGACCGCAAGCCGCTTCCCGAGCTCCAACTCCCGCAGCCCGTCGCGGCCGGCGTCGCATCCCGGCTCCAGGGCCGCTACGTCCGCGATGACGGTCGCACGGTCGATTTAGCGGCACGCGGTGGGAAGCTCTACGCCGCTCCGGCCCAGGGTTACGCACGGTACGAGCTCCGTAACCTGAACGATCACCTGATCGCGGACGACGCGCTGCTCTACGACCGGACGGACCTCGATCTTCGCACCACCGGGCTGCCTCCCGGCAGCCGCTACCACCACGAGTTGCCCTCGCGGCCAGCCGAACTGCCGGCGAAATGGCGGGCCCTGGTGGGGGAGTATGGCTGGGACCACAACACGCTCTACATCCTGGAGAAGGACGGTAAGCTGTTCGCCCTGATCGAGTGGCTATTCCAGTCGCCGCTGGAGGAGGTCTCGGAGAACGTCTACCGCTTCACCGCTACCGGCCTCTACGACGGTGAGATGGTTACGTTCCAGCGGGGCGGCGACGGGAAGACGGCCGGGGTGCAGGTGGGCGGCGTCTTCTTCGAACGGCGCAAGCTGGATGGCGAGGACGGCCGTACCTTCCGGATCCAGGCGCAGCGACCGATCGAAGCGCTCCGGAAGGCGGCCCTGGCCGGCCATCCGCCGCGGGAGGAAGGCACGTTCGTCCCGCCGGACCTGGTCGATCTGGCCACGCTGGATCCCGGCATCCGGTTCGACATCCGCTACGCCGGCACCAACAACTTCCTGGGCACGCCGTTCTACCAATCGCCCCGGGCGTTCTTGCAGCGCCCGGCCGCGGAAGCGCTGCTCCAGGCGCACCGGTGGCTGGGGCTGCGCGGCTACGGCCTGCTGATCCACGACGCCTACCGCCCCTGGGCCGTCACGAAGATGTTCTGGGACGCCACCCCGGAGAAACTGCGCGTGTTCGTGGCGGACCCCGCCAAGGGCTCGCGCCACAACCGCGGGTGCGCGGTGGACCTCACGCTGTATGATCTGAAGACCGGCGCCCCGATCGAGATGGTGAGCGGGTACGACGAGTTCTCGGACCGCGCCTACCCGGATTATCCGGGTACCAGCTCGCTGCAGCGGTGGCACCGGGAGCTGCTGCGCCGCGCGATGGAGCGCCAGGGCTTCGACGTCTACGAGACGGAGTGGTGGCACTTCGACTTCCACGGCTGGCAGAAGTACCCGATCGGGAACGTGACCTTCGAGCAGATGACGACCGGGGCGAGCAAGACCCCGAGAGGAGCGAGTCGATGAAGACAGCGGCAGGCACCCTCCTGATCGCAAACGGCACCCTGATAAACGGCACCGGCGCGGCGCCGATCCCGAACGCCGCGGTGGTGGCGGAGGACGGCCGGATCACCTACGCCGGCCCCGAAGCCGGAGCCCCGGAGGTGCCGCAAGACGCGCAGCGCATCGACGCGCGCGGCGGGACGCTCATGCCGGGCCTGGTGGAGGCGCACTTCCACCCGACCTACTTCAACGTTGCGGCGCTGGAGGACCTGGACATCAAGTACCCGGTGGAGTACGTCACGCTGCTGGCCGCCGGCAACGCGCGCCTGGCGCTGGAGTGCGGCTACACCTCCGCCCGCAGCGGCGGCTCCCTCTTCAACATCGACGTCTGGCTCAAGAAGGCGATCGAAGAGGACCTGATGCCCGGCCCTCGCCTCGCCGCCAGCGGCCGGGAGATCTGCGGCGTGGGCGGGCTGATGGACTGGAACCCGGACTTCCGCAAGATCGGCATGGAGGGCCTGGTGCTGCTGGTCAACGGCGCGGACGAGGCCCGCGCCGCGGTGCGGAAGCTGGTGAAGGACGGCGTGGAGTGGGTGAAGACCTACCCCACTGGCGACGCCGCCGCCCCGGACACCAACGACCACCACACCCTCTGCATGACCTTTGAGGAGATGCACGCGGTGGTGCAGACCGCGCACAACCACCGGCTGAAGGTCACCGGCCACTGCCGCGCCACCGCCGGCATCAAGAACGCCCTGCGCGCCGGCTACGACGCCCTGGAGCACGGCACGTTCATGGATACGGAAGCGCTGGACCTGCTGCTCGCTCGCGACGTGCCGGTGGTCCCCGCCCTGCAGTTCGAGTACGCCAGCATCGTGAACGGTCCGGCGATCGGGATGCCGCAGTCCGTGATCGACGGGCACCAGGAGACGCTGGACGGCGGCGCGGAGAGCGCCCGCATGATCCTGAAGGCCGGCGGGCGCCTCGGCATGGGCGGCGACTACGGCTTCGCGTGGAACCCGCACGGCGACTACGCTAAAGAGCTCACTTTCTTCGTGAAGCACGTCGGCTTCAGCCCGTTGGAGACGATCACCTGCGCCACGAAGACCGGCGCCGAGATCCTCGGCCGCGGCCACGAGGTCGGCACCCTGGAAGCCGGCAAGCTCGCGGACGTGCTCATCGTGGACGGCGACGTGCTGGCGGACATCAGCCTACTGGAAGACCGCTTTCGGTTCCTCGCGGTGATACAGGGCGGCGTGATCAAGGCCGGGCAGCTCGCGTAGCCGTGGTGCGGGAGACGACATTGCCGGAACCGACCGATTACGACAACCCCTGGAAAGAGGCGCTGGCGCACTACCTCGCCCCATTCCTGGAGCTTGCTTCCCGCAGGCGCATGCCGAGATCGACTGGAGCCGGGGCTACCGGCTGCTCGATCAGGAGCTGCGGCAGATCAC
>JAJFMS010000102.1 GCA_020696885.1 Armatimonadota bacterium
ACTCCGGGCAACCGTCCCCAACCGGCCATCAGAACCCCGGGCAACCTCTTCTGTATCCCTCTGTTCCCATCCGTGTCCCTCTGTGTCCAAGTCCCCCAACCACCCCAACTGATAGCTACAGCCTATCAGTATCATAGCAACCGCATCCTGGACCAATCAGCTCCCAGGAAAGTATAGTTGAGCACACCGGACACATCCCCGCTGCCCCCATCGGTATCTATCTGTGTCCCTCTGTGTCTAAAGGCATCCAAATGGGCAAGACGCTTTACGAGAAGATCTGGGACGCTCACGTGGTCGAGACGCTCCCGAGTGGGGAGACCCTGCTCTACATTGACCGCCACCTCATCCACGAGGTCACCAGCCCGCAGGCGTTCGACGGCCTGCGGCTCACCGGGCGGAAGGTCCGCCGGCCGGACCTCACGTTCGCCACGGCGGACCATAACATTCCCACCGACAGCACGCGCGCCAATCCCACCGATCCGCTCTCCAAGCAGCAGATCGACCTGCTCCAGCAGAACTGCGCAGAGTTCGGCGTGCCGTATTTCGGGATGGAGAGCGGCCGGCAGGGCATCGTGCACGTTATCGGGCCGGAGCTCGGCATCACGCTCCCCGGCCAGACCATCGTGTGCGGGGACAGCCACACGTCCACCCACGGCGCGTTTGGCAGCCTGGCGTTCGGGATCGGCACCAGCGAGGTGGAGCACGTGCTGGCCACCCAGACGCTGCGCGCCAACCCCTCCAAGACCTACTCCGTGGAAGTGACCGGCAGCCTGCCGCTGGGCGTCACCGCGAAGGACGTGATCCTTCGCGTGATCGGCGACATCGGCACCGGCGGCGCCACGGGCCACGTGCTGGAATTCCGCGGCGACCTCATCCGAGGCCTGAACATGGCCGGCCGGATGACGATCTGCAACATGTCGATCGAGGCGGGAGCCCGGGCGGGCCTCATCGCGCCGGACGACGTGACCTTCGAGTACATCTCCGAGGGACAGCCGTTCCAGGGACGCGCGTTCGCTCCGAAAGGCAAGGAGCTGGAAGCCGCCATCGAGCGGTGGCGCGGCTTCGCGACGGATGAAGATGCCACGTTCGACGCCTACTACACGTTGGATGCCGCCACCCTCGTCCCGCAGGTCACCTGGGGCACCAGCCCCGCGATGACCACGGACGTCACCGGCCGCGTGCCGAACCCGGACGAGGTCCGCTACGTGAACCCGCAGGACGTGGAGCGGGCGCTCAACTACATGGGCCTCAAGGCCGGGCAGGCGATCCAGGACATCGCGGTGGACGTGGTGTTCATCGGCTCCTGCACCAACAGCCGCATCGACGACCTCCGCGCCGCCGCGAAGATCCTGAAGGGACACAAGGTAGCGCCGAACGTGCAGGTGCTGGTGGTGCCGGGCTCCCAACTTGTGGCCGCGCAGGCGGAAGCCGAAGGCCTGGACCGCGTGTTCACGGAAGCGGGCGCCGAGTGGCGGTTCGCCGGCTGCAGCATGTGCCTGGGCATGAACCCGGACCAGTTGAAGCCGCAGCAGCGCAGCGCCAGCACCAGCAACCGCAACTTCGAGGGCCGGCAGGGCATCGGCGGGCGCACCCACCTGGTGAGCCCCGAAATGGCCGCCGCCGCCGCCATCGCCGGACACTTCGTGGACGTCCGCGAGCTCGACCTGAACTGAGGGAGTTAGACACAGAGGGACACAGATTGGAACAGAAGAGACACAGAAGGGGACGGTCCGGAGGTGGCTTTATCCAGGGTCTGGCAGCCATTGACCCTTCCAATCTGATCCCTCTGTGTCCTCTCTGTACCAATCTGTGTCCCTCTGTGTCTAAGAGGATCTGAAATCATGGAGCCGTTTGTAACGCATACCGGGAAATTCATTACGTTCGACCGCGCCAACGTGGATACCGACGCCATCATCCCGGCGCGGTTCTTGAAGAAGGTGGAGCGGGTAGGGTTCGGCGAGCTGCTGTTCATGGACATCAAGCAGAAGGACGGGCAGCCGATTCCGGAGTTCCCGCTGAACCGGCCGGATGCCGAGGGGGCCTCGGTGCTGGTGGCGCGGCAGAACTTCGGCTGCGGGTCCAGTCGGGAGCACGCGGTCTGGGCGATCTCGCAGGGTGGCTTCCGCGCGGTGATCGCTCCGCGGGTGGGCGCCACGCCGGGCTTTGCGGACATCTTCCGCAACAACAGCTACAAGAACGGGCTGCTGCCGGTGGAAGTGAGCGAGGAGCTCGCCAACCGGCTGTTCGCGGCCGGCACCGGCACGGTTACCATCGATCTGCAGGCTCGCACGGTCACCGCGCACCTGCCCGATGGGGACGTGACGGAGACCTTCGCGGTGCCGGAAGGCTCCCGCGAGATGCTGCTGGAAGGGCTGGACGAGATCGGGATCTCCCTCCAGTACGCCGCCTCGATCGACGCCTACGAGGCCAAGCACCCGGAAGCGACGCCTGCCGCCGCTTAAAGTCCCGGGAGTAGTGGAGTGATGGAGTGTTGGAGTAGCAGGCGCCAAAAACTCCAGCTCTCCATCGCTCCATCCACGTTAGTGGTCGCTGCTCCCAAGAGTAGATCACCCCGGTTTCCGGCCCCTACGGCTGGGAGCCGGGGCGTCGGCTTTATCAGCTCGGGAACGGTTTCGGGCCGCTTGTCGTGTTGACACCTTCCGGGAGCATGGGTAAAAACAACCTGTCGGTCGGGCACCCGGTGCCGGTGCCGATCACTAAACAGAATTCGGTCCGGCCGCGGCGCGGTCGTTAAACCGTCCACCACGAAATGAGGAGCGACAAATGGCGGCTGTGCTCGATGTGAACGAACAGAACTGGGATGCGGAAGTAGTCAACTCCGAGATTCCGGTGCTGGTGGATTTCTGGGCGCCCTGGTGCGGCCCTTGCCGCGCCCTGGCCCCTACGGTGGATGCGGTCTCCCAGCAGCTGGCCGGGCGCGTCAAGGTGGTGAAGCTGAACACGGACGAAGCCGGCCCCGTGGCGGGTCGGTACGGTGTGATGAGCATCCCGGTGCTGATGCTCTTCAAGGGTGGGAAGGTCGTGGAGCAGCTCCTCGGCGGCAACCAGCGGGCACCGCAGATCGTGGAGAAGCTTGAGAGCCACCTCTAGGGCGGCTGCATAGGGGGTAGGGGGTAGGCGGCGCTCCGCGACTCCCACACTGCCCCCACAGGCGCACACCACAGAGGGGACCCGCCGGGGGCGGGTCCCCTTCGTTCGTTACCAGGCGTTGACGTAGTCGCTCAGGAGCCGGATCGTCGCCTCCTGCACATCGGCATGGAAGGCGTTGATATCTCCAATGGAGATGAGCCCCTGCACCCGGCCGCCCTCATCGCATATCGGTAGGTGACGCACCCTCCGGTCTCGCATGATCCGGCTGGCCTCGTCCACCGTCGTGGACGGCGGGCAGCAGAGCACGTCCCGCGTCATGACGTCTCGCACCAGGATGGACGTGGGCGGCTGCTGTTCGGCCACCACCCGCCGGAGCACGTCTCGCTCCGTGAAGATGCCGACCATCCGGCCCCCCTGCAGGACCACCACGGCCCCCACGTGGTGCTCGTTCATCTGGCGCGTAGCCTCCAGAACCGTGGCCGAGGGCGAGACCGTATGGACCTGCGCCCCCTTCTTCTCGAGAAGCTCTCCAACCGTAGACATCCGATACCTCCTGGACTGCGGAGTTCTTACCTGGCCGGGCTAAGCCCGCCAGGCGAGCAGCTTCCTGTTGCTGGTAACGTAGATAGTCCGGCAGATCCCGCCGAGTGTCAACTTCATTTCATGTTAGCGCCTGCCGGCTCTTGGGGTATGCGGAGCGTTGAATGAGGAGCCGCACCATGCCGGACCACTTCGAGGCCCACTTGAGCTCCGTAGCCGCTACGATCGCCGACTACCGCCTCGGCGAGATCGCGCGTCCGGACGCAGCTCACATCTCCCGTTGGGTCTCCCAGTTCCCCCCGGAAGACCGGCTCACGATCCTCTCGGAGCTGGACCGGCTCCTGCAGCGGCTCTACGTCTCGCGCGCTTCCGCACGGGAGCTCTTACGTGGGCTCTTCCAGCGGCTGCTGGACGGAAGGGACCCGGTCGAGGCGCTCCGGCACGTCGAGCTCCTGGACCTCCAGACCCACGGCTCGAGCCAGACCGCGATGCGCAGCCTGGCCCTCGAAGTGCTCCACGACGAGTACGGCGCTGTGCCCAACGCCGGCGGCGAGGAGGTCCATACCTTCATCTACCTGGATGACGCGATCTACACCGGGAACCGCGTGCGGCATGACCTGGCCCGGTTCCTGCGGAGCGAGCGGGCCGCGCCGGGGAGCCGCGTGGTCCTCTTCACCCTGGCCGCGCACCGAGCCGGATGGGAATACGCCGCCCGCTGGATCGAGCGGGAAAGCGTGGGTCGCGAGGTCCACGTCACCGCGCTCCACGGGCTGACGCTGGATAACGAGCGTCGTGCCGGGGGGCCGATCGAGGCGCTCTGGCCGCGTGAACACCCGGGCGACCCGTGGAGCGACGAGTACGTGCGCCGGCTCGGAGAGGCGCCCGGAGGCGCTCCCTGGTTCCTCTTCCGGGACCCGGGCACGCCGCCGGCCGAGACGTTCTTCAGCTCTCCGGAGGGTCGCGAGGTGGTGGAGCGAGCCTTCCTGCGCGCCGGGGCGTTCCTGGCGCTGAACTACACCACCGGACGGAGCCAGCGGCCGCTGGGCTACGAAGTGCTGGAGTCGCTGGGCTTCGGCAGCCTCTTCGTCACCTATCGCAACATCGCCAACAACTGCCCGCTGGCGCTCTGGTGGAGCCACCATCCCGACACCTGGTATCCGCTGCTCCCCCGGCGTTCCAGCACGCCGTCGTTACCGCACGAAGCAGAGCGCTCGGACGATGGCGGAGTAATGGAGTAATGGAGTAGTGGAGTCTTGGAGTAATGGACACCCGGTTCCAGGGCACTTCGTCGCGATAGCGGAGTAGCTCATCCCGGCGGGGCGTCCCGGCCGTCCGCGGCGCCGCGCCAGCGCCAGCGCGGATCGGCCTGCATCCGGTCGATCATCCAGTCGATGATTCCCGGTGCGAACCGGTTGAGCCAGACCCCGGCGCCGTAGAACCGGGGGATCAATGCCCGCCGGCGGGGATGGCGGAGGAGCGAGATCACCAGGTCGCCCACCACCGAGGCCGGCGGCATCGAGATCGAGACCGCGGCCGTCATCTCCGTCCGGATGAAGCCGGGCTGGATCACGGAGACGTGTACCCCCGTGCCGCGCAGCTCGCGCCGCAGCCCTTCGCTGAAGGCGAGGACCCCGCCCTTGCTGGCGGCGTACACCACCCCTTGCGGTGAGGGGATCTCGGAGGCGATCGAGGCGATGGAGAGGATGTGGCCGCTCCGCCGGGCAAGCATCCCGGGCAGCACGGCCTGGGCGCAGCGCATCACGGCCAGCAGGTTCACCTCGATCTGGTCCAGGAGCTGCTCTTCCGTCGTCTCGACGAACGGCAGCCCGTGCCCCACGCCGGCGTTAGCCAGTAGCACGTCCACCTGCCCGAACCGGGCTTCGGTCTCCCGCACCATCCACTGGATGTCCGCCGGGGAGCGCATGTCCGCCCGGATCACCAGCGCCGCTTCGGAGCCCAGCTCGGCGGCAAGCTGATCCAGGCGCTCCACCCGTCGCGCAGCCAGCGCCACGCGGTAACCGGCACGGACGCACGAGCGGGCGGCGGCAGCCCCGATCCCGCTGCTCGCCCCGGTAATGAGCACAACCTTCCCATTCGTCGACGACACTGGCCCAACTTTCCCGTCTTCCGTTCCGACAAAGGCTTGACGTCACCGGAGAACCGCGACTCACCGGACGTCTGGACGAGCTGCTTGTCCATTAGGAAAGGGGCGGATGCTCCCCCGGAGATCCGTCCCTTTCCACTTTCCGGAAAGTGTTGGGTGTTGGGGAAGGGGCGGGAGGGGCGCAATAGGCTTGCCTACGAGCTTGCTTCCTGAACACCTGAACACCTGAACACCTGAACACCTGAACACCTGAACACCTGAACACCTGAACACCTGAACACCCCTCACCCCGCCTTCGGTGGGATCGCTGCGGTGATCTGCGCTCGGAGGAACTTGAGGTCCCGCTCTGCCGCGGCGAAGCTGTTCTCGAAGCGGGCCGCGCGGGTAGCGCCGCCCGGATCATACTCGATGTGCAGCGAGATCGGGCCGGGGAACGGGGTGCGGGCCAGCATCCGGAAGAACTGCGGCCAGCGGACCATCCCCTCGCCCAGCGGACACCAGCGGGTGCGCCAGCCGTCGCCGGTCTTCTCCCAGACGAAGTCCTTGATCGCCACCATCTTGAGCCGGGGCGCGGAGCGGCGGAAGTTCAGCTCCCACGCGTGGTTGCCGCCCTCGATGGTGGCCTGCGCCGGATCGAAGTAGAACCCGGCCCAGTTGGCGTCCAGCGGGTGGAGCACTTCCCAGCCGTCCCACAGCGCGCCGCCCACGGACGCCCCCGCGTGGTTGTGCAGGCCGATCTGGATGCCCGCTTCCTGCGCCGCACGCATCACGCGCTCCAGTTGGCCCCGCACCTCGCGGAGGCGCGCTTCCCACTGGTCGGCGTTGTCGTAGTGATAGTAGCCGGTTTTCAGGAACCGGATGCCCTGCTTGCCGATCGTCGCCAGCAGCGCGCGCGAAGCGGCGTCGTCGCTGGTGATACCGGTGCTCACCATCGGGACCGAAAGCCCGGCTTCTCGGAATGCCTTCACGGCTTTCGGCAGCTCCTCCGCCGCCCGCTCCGGCGGAACGAGCCCCCCGCCGCGCACGGTGAGGTCCGGCCCGGCCACACCGAGCTGCTTCAGCATCCCGGCCACCTCGGTGTAGCTGTAGCCGAAGTCGTCAAGGTGGTCCGTGAAGAGGCAGATGCGGTCCAGCAGCGGCCCCCCATCACCGGGCGCAGCAGCGACCGCCGGCGGTGCGTGAGCGGAGGCGAGGAGAGCGGTCGAGCCGAGGAGGAGGTGGCGCCGGTTCATGGTGGGCTCCCGGGTGAGTGTTGGAACCCGGTTCCCCACCGACGCCGCCCCTCCCTTCGCCCATCAGCTCTGCCAGACCCATGCCCCGATGAGCCTCCCCGACTCATCGAAGGCGAGGTCGAGGTAGTCCGTGTCCATGCGGAGGCCGCTCCAGTTACCCAGCGAGTATCTCAGGATCTCTCGCGTGCGCTCTGAACCGGCCCCTTCCACCAGCGGCTTGCCCTGATGGGTCTTCCGTTGGTCCGGCTTCCCCAGCAGGGCGAGCACCTCTTGCCGTCCGGTGCCTTTCTTCAGATGCCGGCGCAGGAGATCGCTAGTCATCGGCCCCCGGTCGCCCGGCGCCGCCACCCACGCTTGCCGATCGAACCGGGCCTGGTTGAACGGATCCAGCCGCAGCAGAAGCAGCCAGCTCAGCCCGAAAGCCGCAGAGACGGTGCCGATCAACAGCAGGCCGATCCCGATCTCCCACCTGCGAGGGAGAGCACGCCGCTTGAGGGCCGAACACAACCACCAGACGCACACCCCGATCAGGGTGATCCCGCCTGCTACCAGCAGCCCGAGCCAGAGTAGCCCCGCAAAGTACTGTTCCAGTGTCATCGGCACCATGGTGGCCGGCGGCCGCTCGACGGTTCACTCCCTCGCCGGCTCAGCTCCAGTGCAGCGTCACCTGGATCGGCGGCGCCGCCGTGGCCCAGGCTCCGTTCGGATCCGCCAGCACGATCCGCACGCGCTGCCCAGCGGAGCGCCGCAGGTTGAGCGGACGCTTTCCGCCCTGGCGGAGCAGGTCGGAAAGGCGCACCGTGGCCCGGGGGCTCGCCATGTCGTCCAGGTAGACCAGCAGGGCCAGGCCGCTGTCCACGGACTTCACCGCCGGGTCGCCCTGTTGGTAACTCAGCACGATCTGTGAGAGCTGGAGGGCCTCCGGAAGCTTGTCGCTGTCCCCAGAACTGGCGGAGTCGAACAGCTCAGCAGCCCCATCCTGGAACGCGGGGGTGCCGGACCAGACCTCCGCAGATCCCGCGGCTGCCGCGCCGGGGCTCAGGCGGAGTGTCTCGACCTTCTTGCAGCGTACCGACGAGGTCGACGCACCTCCGGGGAAGGCCCGTTTGCGCAGGAATGGTGGAATGTCCACATCGCCGACCGGGGATGACGGCGCCGGCGAGGGAGGGGCCATGCTGGCCCGCAGATAGCCACCGGCTACCGAGCGCGGCGCCATCGATGGCGTTGCCGATGGCTACCGTGCCCGCGATTGGCTCCCCTGCTTCGCTCCGCGTGGCGATAAACGCGGTCTCGGAGGAGGCGATCCCGTAGGTGAGCGCCTCACGGACCAGCAGCGCCCGCAGGGAGCTCTCCACCTCGGCGCGCACGTTCTCTGCGTAGACCTTGGTGCGCTTTCCGGGCCGAGCCGCCGCAACCTCGGCGGGGTCGTAGCCCAGGCGCTCCAGCTGCTCGCACAGGGCCTCGCCGTCGTGGAGGCTCGTCATCAGGTACTCCAGCGCCATCACCCGGCGGGCGCCGAACAGCGGCTTGATCCCCGGAACGTCCGACGCGGAAGCCGCTACGGTAATGGTGGAGAGCGGCCCCTGCCGGGAAGCTAGTTGGAAGGTGAGCTGGTGACGGCCCGCACGCGGAGCCCGCCCGGCGATCCACAGGGTGCGGCCTGCCGGAAGGTCACCCAGGTCGAACTTACTGGTCTCCGAGGCGGCCGGGGGCTGTCCCGAGACCTGCGCTCCGGCGCAGTCCACCTCCAGCGTCAGCCCGGTGAGCACCGGCGCCGCCCAGTCCGCCAACACGGCATCCAGCGCCGTCGTGATATCTTCCTCTTCCGGGCTGCTGGTGAGGAACCGCGCCACGCCGCCGCCGCGCTCCGCCAGCTCGTGCACCAGGTGCGCGTTGGGCGCCGCGTCGATGCAAAGCACGCTGATCCGGCGCCGGTAGGCCCGCTGCGCCTCCTCGTGGGCCAGGCGGAGCACCCGTCCCCCGTCCGAGACCTCCGCGATGCCGCGGCGCACGGCCTTCTCGTCGGCCCTGCAGACCGACCGGGAGAACCAGCGGGTGGTGCTGTGAAACAACCCCACGGTGAACGCGTCTCGCTCGTCCAGGCCGGAGAGGAACGAGTTGACGGCCCAGTCGGACGCCTGCCACTTCGCTCCTTCCATCGAGCCGGAGTGGTCCACCAGCAGGATCACCTCCCGCGGGATGCCGGCTTCCACCGGGCCTGCGGGCGGCGCCACCATCGCCAGGAAGTAGAGGTGCGTGTCGTCCGCATCGCCGGTGAGCACGGTGAACGTGGGACGATCCGCCCCCTGCTCCGGCAGCCAGGAGAGCACGCAGTCCCGGTCCGGCAGCACCTCGCCTTCCCGGAGGCGCACCCGCTGCGTGCCTTCGTCGAGGCCGGTCTCCAAGGCATGCGTGGAGCTCCAGACGCGTGCGGAGCCGCGCACTCGCACGTCCAGCGCAAACCGGTGCCCCGGATCCCGGAACACCGCCAGCGGCTGACCGGCGGCGTGGCGGGATCCCCGCTCGTCACTGCGGACGTACCGCGGCGCGGTGGTCAGCGGGATCCGGAGGCTCCAGCCGGCACCCTCCGCTCGCGCCAACTGCACGTAGGTGGTGTCCACGCGCACGTCCTGGTCCGGCTGCAGACCGGTGACGTGCAGCGTGAACACGTCGGGCGACTCCCGGGTGGTCAGCACCGCCTGCCGGCCCTCGGATCGCGCCTGCTGGTACTCCTGCTCCGCCGCCTGCCGCTCCTTGAGCTCGGCACGGATCTCCACCTCGCCGAACTTCACACCAACTCCGGTCACGGCGGCATCGCCCGGGAGAGGGAACCGGTACACGGCCTCCAGCACGTCCCCGCATTCCTCGCGGGAGTAGGAGAAGAGCTGCGTCAGGGTCAGCGACGCCACCGGCCCGGAGAGGTCCCCCGTTACCTCGCTGCGGCGCAGCGGGACGAACCGCCGTGGCCCCGGGCGCTCCTTTGGCGGCGCTTCGACGATCTCCAGCACGGGAACGCCGTCCGGACGGGAGTTTTCGAAATGGGTGGGGTTGATCATGGCGATCCTCTCTGGTCGGCTGACTTCTGCACTGATTAACGGGAGTTCGCATGCGAAGGTCACGCGGCGCGAAGGTGTCGCCCGGGCAGACCGCGAAAATCTCCGGTATCGAAGGAGCAACATTCAATGGACCGTAGGACCCTACTTCTTGGCGCTGCCGCCGCCTTTACGCTGCCGGCCCTCCCCTCCCGTTCCGTTCACGCCGCGGAGCCGCGCGTGGAGCGAGACATCGTGTACGGCGAGCCGGACGGCTACAAGCTATTGATGGACATCTACCGGCCGGACGGGCCGGGGCCGCACCCCGCCGTGGTGCTGATGCATGGCGGCGGCTGGATCGGCGGGAGCAAAGCGGGCTACCAGGTGATGGCCCCGATGCTGGCCCGGAACGGCTTCGCCGCCTGCGCCATCAACTACCGGCTGGCCCCGCGGGTCCCCTACCCCGCGGCATTTGACGACTGCCAGCGCGCCATCCGGTGGGTGCGCGCCCACGGCAAAGAGTACGACATCAACCCGAAGCGCGTCGGCGCGCTGGGGGACTCGGCCGGCGGTCACCTGGTGGGCCTGATCGGCGTGCGAGACACGCGGGACAACAGCGACCGCACCCTCTCCCGCTACACCAGCCGCCCGGACGCGGTGGTAGGCAACTACGGCGCCTACGAGCTGGTGCGGATGTGGAAGATCGAGATGGCGCACCGGCCGCTGACCGACTGGCTGGGCGGCGCACCGGAAGGCCGGGAGAAGATCTA
Organism: Armatimonadota bacterium; assembly: GCA_020696885.1. Next base: position 10,790 of record JAJFMS010000102.1, read on the forward strand.
TAAGGAGACTTCGCCGGTGAGCATGGTCACCCGCAAGTCGCCGCCGTTCCTCGTCATCCACGGCGACAAGGACATGGTGAACCCGGTGGAGCAGTCCTACCTGTTCCACGACGCGCTACGGGCCAAGGGCGTGGACAGCACGCTCCTCATCATCCCGGGCGGCGGCCACGGCTGGGCACCCGACTCCCCCCAGGGTCGACAGGCCGAAGCCGCCACACTGGAGTTCCTGAACAAGCACCTCAAGCGGTAACCGGCTCGAAGTGCGAGCGACGAAGTTCGAAGTGCGAATGGAGAACGGCGTCCCGGGACGGTCACGTAGTGGCCGCTTCCGGGGCGCTATGCCTTTGGAAGTGCGAATGACGAAGTTCGGGTGCCAAACGGGGACCGGATCATCGGCCTGGGAGGCGTTCCGAGCTCGTTAGGAGATCCCTCGCAGCGAACACGTACGGCGCTCTTTGGCTTAAAGCGGCTCGGGATG
>JAJFMS010001156.1 GCA_020696885.1 Armatimonadota bacterium
GGGCGGAGCGGCGGGCTGTGGCCCTTTTGCCCAGCCGTCCGCACGAAGGCTCCCCTCCTTGGCAAGGAGGGGGGGGGTGGCGGCGGCGGGGGGGCGACTTGGGGCGAGGTGGCACCCTAGACTATTGCCCCAGTCTTACGGCGGCGCGCTGTGGCCTTTTGCCGCTCGCGTAGATAGCAGGAAGCCCACCAGCAGAATCGCCAGCGTGCCGAAGACGATGGTGAGGAAGCTGTGGAACGGGCTCTTGAAAGGAGCCAGCGCGCCGCTCCAATCCGGCGAGAGCGACATCCAGAGGATCACCACCACGCCCACCAGCGTCCCCCCGATGGCGGCTCGGTTTCCGGCGCCCCGGGCGACCATCCCGAGGAGAAACAGCCCCAGCGTGCCGCCGCCGAAGATGCCGGCCAGTTTCCACCACTGGTCCAGCGCGCTCTTCTCCCGGATCATCGCCAGCGCCGCGATGGTGCCGAGCACCCCGAACCCCAGGGTCGCGACGTGCAGCACGCGCATCGACTCCCGCTCCGTGGCTTCCGGGCGGAAGTAGCGGCGGTAGATATCGCACAGGGTGAGGGTGGCCATGCAGTTCAGGTTGGAGTCCAGCGCGGCGGCGCAGATCGCCGCCACGATCACCCCGGCGAGGCCGGCCGGAAGCTGCGTGCGGATGAAGTGGGGGAGCACCGCGTCCGGGGTGGTGCCGGCGGGGAGCAGCGTGGGCTGCGCGGTGTAGAACGCGAACAGCGCCGTGCCGATGAAGAAGAAGCAGGCAGAGAGCGGGATGTAGAGGAGCGCGCCCATCCAGACGCTGCGGGCGGCGTCCCGGTCTGTGCGGGCGGTGATGTACCGCTGCACGTAGCTCTGGTCGATCCCGAAGTTCTGGAGGTTGATGCAGAGCCCGTAGATCAGCACCACCCAATAGGTGGGCTCCGTGAGGCTGGGACCGGGGCTGCCGAAGCTGAACTTCTGGTGCGTGCCGGCGAGGCGCAGGATCTCGTCCAGCCCGCCCGGCATGCCGAGGATCGGGAACACCAGGCAGATCAGCGCGCCCACCACCAGCGTCCCCGCCTGGACCACGCCCACCCAGATCACCGCCTCCGTGCCGCCCAGGAACGGGTAGACGGTCATGACCACGCCCATCATCAGGATCACGACCTTCACGTCCCACCCCAGCAGCGGCTGCAGCGCCAGCGCCAGCAGGTAGAGGATGGTCCCCATCCGTGCGAGCTGCGTGAGGAGGTAGCAGGCCACGGCGTAGGTGCGCGCCCACGGCCCGAACCGCTGCTCCAGGTGGTGGTAGGCGGAGATGTCCCCCTGCTTCCGGTAGAACGGCACGAAGTACCGCACCGCGATCCACGCCGCCAGCGGCAGCGACAGCCCGAACACGAACGAGTTCCAGTTGCCGCTGAACGCCTTGCCGGGATTGGCCAGGAAGCTGATGCTGCTGACGTACGACCCGAAGATGGAGAGCCCCACCGCCCACCCCGGCAGCGAGCGCCCCGCCGCCATGAACTCGTCCGAGCTCTGCTTCTTGCGAGCGAACCAGCAGCCGTAGGCGGTCATCACCCCCAGGTAAACGAGCACTACCACGAGATCCAGAGCCGGCAGATGTGGCACGAACGGTCCTTCCGGGGCGCCGCCTCCGGGCACCCGGTGCATGTTGGACACGGCAGCGCCTGCCCCCCTGCCGCGAGACGCGTAATCCGTGCTCCGTAAGAACGCCGCGCCCGGCTCCGGGCCGTTACGCAGCACGGATTGCGCATGACGTCCCGGCCCGAATTCCGCGTCGTACCCCGGCAGGGCGACCGGTGCCGGGGGGAGAACAGCAAGCGACTGAGTCGCCCCGCCCTTCGCTTCCCGCTCACCCAACGCCCATGACCGCACCTCCGGCCCGCCGGGTTTCTCCCGGCCTCCTCGTCTCCCTCGGCTGCGTGCTGGCGGTCTACCTGCTGGGAGCGCTCTGGGTGGCGCAGACGCGGAGCATCTGGTCGCCGGACTGCGGGGCGCGGCTCGTCCAGGTGCAGTCGATCCTCCAGCACCCGCCGGACTGGTCGATCACCTACCTCGCGGCGGGGCTGGACCCGGACCACCAGAACAGCCCGCTCAGCTTCTACGAGCACAACCACCAGGGGAAGACCTACGTCTTCTACTCCTTCCTCTACGCGCTGCTCAACGCGCCGCTCTTCCACACCTTCGGCTACTTCGGGCTCGCCATCCTTTCGGTGCTCGGCGGCCTGGGGACGGTGCTGGCGACCTACCTGCTAGGGAAGATCCTCGGCCTGCGTTTCCCACTGGTACCGGCGCTGCTGCTGGGGCTGGCGACGCCGCCGGGGCGCCTACTGGCTCTCCGCCGGCGCCCTGCTCGGGGCCGGGCTCTGGCTGCACGAGATCCTGGCGCCCTACGTGCCCGCGCTGCTGCTGGGCGCGTGGTGGCTGCGCCGCCGGCACACCTGGACCCGGAACAGCGGCCTGCTAGTGGCCGGCGTGCTGCTGTTCGCCGTGCCGCTGCTGCTGTTCAATGCCCGGGTCTACGGCTCGCCGCTGGGGCCGCACATGGCCAACAACCGGCTGGGGTCCGCCGGCTCCATCGGCAAGCTGCTGCTGGACCCGAGCGAGTGGGGGCCCGGCGCGCTCTACACCCTCATCGGGTGGGGGAACACGAACCCCGCCTTCACCTGGCAGCTCAAGGCGTGGCTCGCCAACCCGTGGCCGCAGTTCCAGCACGAGATCAAGGCCTCGCTCTGGATGAGCGTGCCGCTGCTGGGCTGGCTCGTGCTGGGCATTACCGGCGGGTGGCGCCGCTGGTGGCCGGTGACGCTGGTGGTGGAGCTGGGCCTCATCGCCAACTCGGTGTGGTTGCTCCACGATCCCGACGCCCCGGAGCAGCCGGACCGGCGCCCGCTGCAGGCGGTGATCCTGATCACGCTGTTCTACACCGTGGTCAACCTGCTCAAGCCGACCCTGGGCGGCACGGAGTGGGGCTCACGCCACCTGCTGTCCGTGTATCCCGCGCTCCTGGTGCTGGGCTGGTCTGCCCTGGAGCCGCTGCTGCCCGCGAAATCCGGCGACCGCTGGCGACCGGAGGCCCGGCCGCTGCTGGGCGCGGTGGGGGTGCTGACCCTGCTCTCCGCGCTCATCCTGGGGCACGGGCTGATGGTCGTGCGCGGCATGCACGAGAACAACCGCGACCTGGCGGACGCCCTGGAGAAGATCCCGGACGAGGTGGTGGTGTGCTCGTCCTGGTGGGCGCCGATGAACGCGGCCCCGGCCTACTACCGCAAGAAGCTGCTCTTCGCCGGGGATCCGGAGCACCCCGCGCCGCCGCTCTTCCAGCGGATGGCCCGGCAGGGGGTGCAGTCGTACACGCTAGTCGGGTACGGCCCGTGGGACCTCTCCAACTTTGCGGCGCCCGCGGGCTACATGCCGGTCACCGGCGCGAACCAGCAGGTTCCGCTGGGTCTCGTCACCAACCGGTTCACGCTGGTCGGCGAGATGCCCCCCGCGGCGCCCGAGCCCCCGGCTCCGGAAACCCCCGCACCTGGCGCTGGTGGGGAGCTACCGCCGTCCATGGACATCCGTCCCGGAGCACCGAGGTCTGGGCAGTAGAATGGAGTCCCGCCTGTCAGGCGGGTGGGCGTTCGCCCAGGCGTTCGCGCTACTAAGCCGGCTGGAGCAGCCGGACTCCTGCAGTCGCGCGTCAGCGACTCCCGCGGCCCAACAAGAGTCGGGTTCTTCGGAGTGGGCGGCTCAACCCGGTAGCGCGTGCCCGGATGGCTCCGGGACTCCGTGGCAACCAGGCGATAACGGTGCCGTAACCGGCGCAGGAACTCGCCCGCCTGACAGCGGGACTCCTGGCAATCAGCCGCGAGCACTTCCTGGTTCCCGAGCGCAGTTCACCGTTATCGAATGGTCCCCTGCGTCCCGAGGGGGGGCGGGGGCCACGACGCACGGAAGTGGCGTTCCGAGCCTGGTAGGAGATGTTTCGCAGTCGACCCGTACACCGCACCGGGGCTGGTATCGTCTCAACATGACCGCTGGGCGATTGCGGGGCGCCGCCCCAACGTCAGGAGTTGCGTTCTCGGGAGCGGGCGGCTCAACCCAGAGGCACGGGCCCGGATGGCTCCGGGACTCCGTGGCAACCAGGCGGTGATGGATACCTTATCCGAGTGCGTGGGGGCCTTACCCGCGGAACTCGGCGCCGTATTCGGCCTGCAGGCGCTCGCGGGCGGCGGTAAGGCGGCCTTCGACTTCCTCGTCGGTGAGGGTGCGGTCGTCCGCGCCGAGCTC
>JAJFMS010000103.1 GCA_020696885.1 Armatimonadota bacterium
GGATCGCGTCGAGGGAGATGGCGCCCGCAGACAGGTCGCTCGGCGCCGAGGGGATCGCCGGGAACACGACGGTTGCCGTGTTCGAGTAATCCGACTCGCCGCCGGCGTTGGCGGCTCGCACCCGGTAGCCATACTCCTGGCCCGCGCTCAGGCCGGTATCGAGGAGCTGCGTGACGTTCTGCCCCAGGCTGGCGATCACCGTGAACTCACCACTGCCGGTCCTCCGCTCCACGAGGAAGCTCGTCTCGTCGTTGCTGGAGTCCGCCCAGTTGAGCTGCACCCGTCCGCCGTCCCGCGCTACGGCGGTGAGCTGAGCCGGTGCCAGGGGCGCGTTGGAGATCGTCGTGGCGCTGGCTTCGTTGGAGTAGGCCGACATCCCTTCTGCCCGCACCGCCCGCACCCGGTAGGTGAAGCCGGTGTTAGCAGCGAGGCCACTGTCCTCGTAGGACGTGACGTCGGCTCCCACGGAGTTCAGCGGAGCGAACGCGCCGCCCACCGTCTTCCGCTCGATCTCGAAGCTCGTCTCGTTGCCGGTGTTGTCCACCCAGCGCAGCTGGATCACGCCGCCGGCAAGGGCGGTGGCGGTGAGATTGGTCGGCGTCAACTGCCCCGGCGTGTCCGCGATGCTGATGATGGCGCTGGCAGGCGTAGCCACCACCATCCCGGCCCCGGTAGGGTTGGAGATGGAGAACGTAAACGTCTCCGAGGCTTCCAGGAGGTTGTCCTGAAGCACCGGGATCGAAACGGTCTTCGTGCTTTCGCCAGCCGCGAAGAACAGCGTTCCGGAGGTGATCGTGTAATCCGCCCCCGGCGTAGCCGTCCCAGCCGCCCCCGGGGAGGTGCTGTAGCTGACGGTGGCGGCGAGTGACGGATCACCGGTACGGTTGACCGTGACGATGACTACCCCGTCCTCTTCCAGCACCGAGTAGCTATTCGCCGCAAGCTGGAGCGTGGAGATCGACACCGACGCCGTGTTGGAGTAGCTCGATTCCGTGTCGCCCTGCACCGCCTTCACCCGGTAGGTGTAGGTGACGCCGGCCGAGACTGCCAGGTCGGTGTAGAGCTGCTCGTTCGGCTGGAGCGTAGCCAGGATCACGAACCCGCCCTGGTTGACCCGGCGCTCCAGCACCTGGGAAACCTCGTTGGCGCAGTTGTCGGTCCACGCCACCTGGATCTCAGCGGCACCGGTAGCCACGGCCGTGAGATTACTCGGGGCCGGCCGGCTGCGGTCGTCCGTGATGGTGACGGTCGCCTGGGTCTGGGCGCCGAGGGTGGCTCCCACCCCGCCCGGGTTCTGGAGCCGGACGTCGAACGTCTCCGCCGGTTCGAGGAGCAGGTCCTGGACGATCGAGATCGGGATCTCCTTCGCCGTTTCACCGGGGATGAAGTTTACGGTGAGGCTCTGGGCGGCGTAGTCGTCCGGTGAGCTGGCTGTTCCGGCGTTCGTCACCAACCCGACGGAAGCGGTGTTGAGGATATCGCCGGTGCGGGTGATCCGCACCACTACCGAGCCCGCCGCTTCCGAGCTCGCGAAGGTAGCGGCCTCGAGCTGGATCGGACTGATCGTCAGGCTGGCGGTGTTGGAGAAGCTCGTGTTGACCGAGCCCTTGATGGCCCGCACCCGATAGGTGTAGAGGACGCTCGCGTTGAGCCCGGCATCCACATAGGTGGTGGCGCTGGCGAGCAGGGAGGTCAGCGAGGTGAACTGCCCCGCCCCGACCTTGCGCTCCACTTCGAAGCGATCTTCGTTAGTCGCATTGTCGGTCCAGTTCAGCCGGATCGAGGTGCCGCTTGCGGCAGACACGGTCAGGTTGCTCGGGGCGTTTACGTTCAGATCGTCCGAAATTAGCAACGTGGCGGTGGACGGTGAGACCAGGATGCCGCCCTGCGCGCCGCTGAGGGTGAGATTCACCGTCTCATCGCCCTCAATCAGGCGATCCGGGTTGATCGGGATGGTGAACGTCTGGCTGGCTTGGTCCGGCGCAAAGGTCAGGGTGCCGGAAGCCGGGGTGTAGTCCGCGGGGAGCGTGGCGGTACCGTCCGAGGTGGTGTAGTCCACCTGGAGGGGGCCGGAGATGTCCCCACCGCGAGCCACGGTGATCGTGGCGCTGCCGACGTTCTCACTCACGGTGAATACCGCGGAGCCGAAGCGGACGTTGGACAGGTTGTCGATCACGAGATCGTCGATGGCCATGCCGCCCGACGGGACCCGCCCGGCGCCGAAGTGCTGGAACTTGATCCGCGTGTCTGCGGACATCGGCTGATCGCTGTCGCTGAACTCCTTCTGGCGGAAGGTCAGCACCGCACCCGACGCAGAGGTGCCGTCCACGTGGAGGATCGCCTCGTTGCGCGAGACTTTGCCGTTGCGGGAGTTGTGGAACACGAGGTGCCGAGTTCCCGCATCAGGCCCCGCTACATTGGTTACTTCCAGCCGCCCGGCGAGGGAAGAATGGGTCTCCCAAGCTCCGGACAGGACGCCGGATTCCATCCCGTCCGTGAACGGCAGCGTCGCGGCGGCAGCCGGTCCGAGAATGGCGTCGTAAGCGTTGATCAGCCCGTTTCCGGTGAGCACGTCAAAGCCGGCCCCATTGATGCTGGAGTCCGCCGTGGAGATGAGCTGGTTGTAGACGTCGGCCGGCAGGAACGCCGGGTTGTGCTGCCGCACCAGCGCGGCGATCGCCGCGGCATGGGGGGCGGCGGCTGAGGTGCCGAAGAAGTTGGGGCGGCCGTTACCGTCCGAGTCCTGACCGAAAAAAGTGGTGTCCGTGCCCTGAATTGCGGAGATGTCCGGCTTGTTGCGCACGTTGGGTGCACCCAGCGGCCCGCCGTTCGGGTCGAAGAGGATGACGGACGGGCCCGCAGAGGTGAAGCTCGACGGATTACCCTGGTTATCGTAGTCGACGGCGCCTACCGCCATCGCGCCTGCGGCGTTCGCGTGACCGAAGATGGTGGAGCTGTTCGTCGCGTGCTCGCGAACGGCCAGTGCGCCGTAGTAGATGTACTTGAAGCGCCCGGGGGGCGGGCCGCTAACCAGTTCCACCGCCAGATCCAGGGCGAGGGTAGTGGTGGTGGGGTTCTGGATGGAGAACACCTCTACCGGCTCCTGCAACGCGAGGTTATCGGTATTGATCTGGCCGGCAAGGGTATTGGTTCCGGCAGCGTAGAACCGCACGTCGAGATCCGTATCGACTCCACCCGACGTGTAGAACGGATCGTCCCACTGGAGCGTAACGATCGCGCTGCCGAAGGGCGGAATCGTGATGTTCTGTCGCGTGTCCGTAACGGCGGGACTCGGATCGAAATCGTGGGCCAGGAAGCCTGCGGGGTCCGGGCGAGGCCGGAAGTTAGCCGACTCGTAGGATTGATCCGCACCGTTACCCGCTGCGGAGAAATAGGCGGCGCGCCGGTTGTTCACCACGTCGTCTGCCGCCTGTGCTACCAACCCATCCTGGAAGAACGGCTCGGCGAAGTACACGATGTCGTCCACGACCACATTGCAGTTTCCTTTGGAAGGGTCTGCCAGGTCTCGGATCATCTGCGCGAACGCCGCTTCTCCGCCGTTTGCCGTGCCGAACGCGATCCCCGCTCCGGGAGCGAGATCGTGGACGAGCTCGATCATTCCTCGGCCTTCATCCGAGTCGGTGGGATCTCCTTCCCGGAGCACCGTGACCGTGGCAGGAAGGTCGCCCGACGTGACACCGAGAGGCGCCGTGCCCAGCACGTTATAGCTGTCGCTGATCACCCCGATTCGCTGCCCGGTGCCGTTGAGCCCCGGCACGGTCGCGCGAACCCGGTCCGTCTCCGCCACAAAGTCGGCCTGGCTTAAAACCGACCCGGACCAACGGATCGGCTTGGGGATCGGACGCACTCCCATCAGCCCCTGGCCGTCTAGCCCCGCCAGCCCTGCCAGCGCGTTGGTGGGCGCGAAGCCTTCCACCACGTGGTGGGACTGATCGTATGCGGTTACACTTACGCCCAGCGCACGAAGCGATGGAAGCAACGCCTCGGGGTCCGTTGCCGTGACGTGGATCCCCACCCTCCCCTGCGAATCAAAGAGCATGCGGTCGGGGGCCAACCCGCCCTGGGTGTTGTCTACGGGGAAGGCCTGGCCCGGGCCCAGCCGCGTGACCAGCTTCTGGAGGTCCGGCGAGACTCGCGAACGGAGCTGCCTGGATCGGGTCGACGGCAGGAGGTTCGCATTGACCTGCCGCCCTGCCAGCGACACGATGCCCGACGCAACCAGCGCCAGCAGCACCGCATGGAACCGATAAGAGCGAGGTGAGCTAAACATAAGAATACAATCCGGACTGGCTAGGAAAGGGAGCGGCCAGGAAAGGGAGCGGCCAGGAAGCGTACTACAAGGGGCTGGGTGGATAAGTCCACGTTCTGTTCCCTCTTCGACAAGCTAGTTGGAAGGTCAACATCCCCGTTCCTCCAAGAACGTGTACTTCCGTCAAAATCGGGGCTGCTAAGGCTCTACACAGAAACCCGGCTCGCTATTGCCGAAGGAGCGCCGCCCGGCGCGCTCTTGAGTTGCTCCGCGATACCCTACAGTGGGGGCCTGTCCGCGCCACAATGGGAACGAACAGCACCGATGCGGATCTGGTGAGGTCTGGTATGTTGCGGTGGGTATTCAAGCAAAAAGCAAAGGCAGCGGAAGAACGCGAGCATGCCGCGGCGCAGAGCGAGCTCGAGTTCCTACGAAGCCATGAAGATTTCGACGCCGAAGAGATGGCGAGCGTGCGCTCGGCGCCTCTCTCCGCGGGTGAGCCCAAGGCAGAGGACGCAGCCGGGAGCTTTGGGGCGTTCGGGGATCCCGGCGTCACCCAGCCGGCGATCAAGTTCCAGGAGAGCCTCTTCCGGTCGGAGCGGCAGCCGGTGCGGCCCGTGGACGATGAGGATGAGGATGCCGGGGCTCCTGGTGAGCTGACGTTGGCCGTAACGGCCGAGTCTCGCACCAGCACGATCACCATTTCGGAATCGGCGCTGATCGGGCGGGAAGATCCGGAGCTCCAGCAGGTTCCGGAGATCGATCTCAGCGATGACGACGCGGTGTCGCGGCGGCACGCCCGCATCTTCCGGGGCGGCGGCCGCTTCTGGCTCCGCGACCTGGACAGCACCAACGGCACTTCCCTGAACGGGAACTGGCTGGAGCCCGGAGCGAACGCGGCCCTCCAGGTGGGAGACCTGATCGAGCTGGGAGAGATCAGCCGCCTGCGCGTCGTGGAGGTCACCTTCGACGTCGAGATGACGGACGAGGACCAGATGCTGAGCGGGCTGCTGGACGAAGCGATGGGGGTATCGCCCGCTACGGAGAGCTGGGCGTCGGCCCCGGCCTTTCGGGGCTCTGGCGCCCCGGCGGCCGTAGACCTGCTGGATCTGGCGCTCGCCTGCTCCGTAGAGGCCGGGCTCATGGACGAAGCCCCGACCGAGCTTCCGGCGGAGATGCCGGCCAAGCTTTCGGCAGACACGCCCGGGGCGCAGTGGCGCATCCGTGAATTCGACGGAGCGGATCTTTCTAGCCTGGTGGAGCCGGCACGATGAAGACTCTTGCAGTAATCAGTCACAAGGGCGGCGCGGGCAAAACCAGCTCGGCCGTGATGCTGGCTGAGGATCTGGCCTCCCGGGGCTACCGCGTAGTGCTGGTGGACGCGGACCGGCAGCGCGGTGCCGGCCTCCTGCTCGGAATCGAGCAGCCGACCGCTACGGTGATGCAGACCCAGAATCCGCGGCTGCGGTATTTCTGCTGCAGCGGCATGCCGCTGCGGGAGCTGCCCGCCCGGTCCGAGGAGCTCGCCGGCCTGTTCGACGTGGCGGTGGTAGACACCCCCTCGCTGGACGACCCGCTGGCGCGGGCCTGGATGCAGCTCTCGTCCGCGGCCCTCATGCTGATCCCGGTGGAGCCGGTAAGCCTGAAGACGCTGGACGGCGCGGAGACCGCCTTCGAGTCGGTGCGGCGATTGAATCCGGGAATCCAGCTGCTCGGAATCCTGGCGACCATGTTCGACGCAGAGGATTCCCAGCAGCGAACGCTGATGTTGGAGTTGAAATCCCGCCGCTCGGAAGATCTGCTGCCGACTCCGATCCCGACGGACCGGAACCTCGCGCACCGGGCCGCCCAGAAGGCGGAGCAGCGCACCGAGGCGGCCGAGACGACCCGCCTGGCCTACCACGCGGCCGGCGAGCACATCGTGAAGGCGATGGGGCTGAGCCGGATGTATGAGGCGGCGGCGCGCCCCGGGGCGGTCGGCGTGACCACTCCTCGGAGCTCCCCCGCGGCAGCGTCCGGCAAGCCGCAGTCACCGTCGCAGCCCGACCTACTGGAAGGCCCCAAGCCGGCGCGCGCCGTGCCGCTGATGGGGTGGGCGATCGGGGTGCTGGTGGTGGCGCTGCTGCTGTTGGGGCTGAGTATGTTTCTTCGCGGCCGCCGTTCGGGCAGTCTCCCTCCGGGGGGAGCGGCCGCGTCACGGATTCTCACCGCGGCCGGGATGACGCCGGACACCGCGGCTTCGCCGTCCCGCTCCTGACGCAGCGTTCGGCGCACGCACGGCCTTCGGAGACCAGGTTTCGGTGACGGACTTTCGGAGACTGGCATGGATCACGGACAGCGAACCCTTTCCCGCGGCTCCCTCGGTCGCGCTGACTCCCCGAATAACGGAGCTCCTGTGAGCGATTCCGCAACTGCCCGCACCCCGAGGAAGATCCTCTTCGCCAGCCAGAAGGGCGGCGTGGGGAAGACCGCGTCCGCGGTGAACGTGGCCGCGTGCCTGGGGCAGGCCGGATTCCGCGTGCTGCTCATCGACACGGACCCGATCGGCAGCGTGGCGGCTTGTTTCGGCAGCACCATCGCACCGGGCCATCCCGGCATCTACGGGCTGGAGCAGTGGGACCTTGGGGACCTGACGATTCCCGAAGTGGCCATGAACCTGGACCTGCTGCCCTACGCTGAAGACCGGCGTGCCGTGGACCTGAACGGGCTCCACCGGTGCCTGGGAGAGCTGGACCGGCGCGCCGCCGGCCACTACGAGTACGTGATCGTGGATAGCCGGCCCGCTGTGGCGGATATGACCCGCCGCCTCTGCCAGGTGGTAGACGACGTGGTGGTGGTGGTGCAGTGCCAGCCGATGGCCTACCGCACGCTGGGCGGAATCCTCGGGCAGCTTCGCGACGCCCGCTCGGACGGCGCTAAGGCGCGCCTGCTGGGGCTGCTGCTCACCATGGTGGACCCCACGGACCCCAAGCAGGCGCAACTCGAGTCGCACATCCGCAAGAGCCTGGGGCAGGCGATGATGCCGATCTCCATCCCGCTGGACACCGCCGTCAACGAGGGCGTGATGAGCGATCGGCCGGTAGTGTCGATGCGACCGGACTCGCCCTCCGCGAAGGCCTATCGTGAAGTGGCGCAGTTTGTCATGAATGCTGAGTGCCCCGCCTAATCGGCCATACAGAACGCGCCCGGGACTGCCGATAAGAAACCCGTTGTAGGGTACCGGGAGCAGCGCGGATAGAAGTATGAAGACCGTGTACACAATCGGTATCGATTTCGGCACCAGCAATAGCTGTGTGACCTACGCCACGTACCTCGATCGAGGGAACGGCGAGGTCGAGCCGGAACCGCTCCACCGGCCAGAAGCAATCGCCTTCAACCATCGGGACACGCTCCCGACGGCGATCTTCCTGGGCGATGGGGCAGAGCTGCAGCCCACCTTTGGTGAGCCGGCCGAAGAGCGCGCGCCGTTTTACCCGGAGCTGACCCGGAGCGGCTTCAAGCTGCGGCTGGCGCACCCCGAGCACGGCCGCGAGGCGTTCCTCCTCGCCAAGCAGTTCTTCCAGTACCTGCGGAAGCGCACCGCCGAAGTGGTGCCGCTGGACCGGAAAGACAGCGCCGTCCGCTTCGAGACGGTAGTCGGCCACCCGGTGCAGTGGAGCGCCGATCAGCGCGACGCCACCCGCCGCGCCGCACTCGAAGCCGGATTCCCGAACGTCCGCCTGGAAGAAGAGTCCATGGCGGCGCTCTACAGCCACCTCTGCGATGATCCCTCCGGCAAGCGGCCCAAGGCGGGCAGCCGCATCCTGATGGTGGACATGGGCGGCGGTACCACCGACTTCGCCTTCCTGCAGCTCGCGATGTCGGAAGACCAGCGCCCGGTCTCGATTCCGGTAGACCCGGCGCCGTCCGTGCCGGCATGGGGTGGTGGGCGGCGGTCGTACGGCGGGCGAGACCTGGATCAGCTCCTGCTGGATTACCTCACCCGGGATTGGGATCCGGAAGTGGTGAAGAAGGGGCGGCAGGCCCTGCTGCGGGAGGTTCGCCGCTTCAAAGAGGCGTTTTCCGTCCGGCTGCGCGACGGCGCCAACGCGCACGAATCGCTCTGGCTGGTGGGGGACGAGGCCCGGGACGTCCGCCTGACCCGCGCCGAGTTCGAGCGGATCGCCGCGGAGTACATGGCCCACTTCCAGGTGCTGCTGCGGGGAGCGCTGGCGGAGGCCAAGGTGGCGCCGCGCCAGGTAACGCACCTCATCCTCACCGGGGGCCACTCTCGCTGGTACTTCGTGGACAACACGCTGCGCGAGGTGTTCCCGCACCTCTCCCAGGCGAACGGCACGATCATGCGGCACCCGCACCCGGAACAGAGTGTCGCCCGCGGCCTGGCCTACGATTCGCTGGTGCGCTCCAATTCCGGCGGCATCATGGCGCCCGTGCGCCGCGCCGCCCACGCGCTCTGGGTGTCCGTTCCGAACGGCTCGCTTACCGGCACGGGCGGAGCCTCCTCCGGGGCGTGGGACGAGCCGATCCTCCTCCTGCCGCGCGGCCAGCAGTTGCCGTTCCAGACGCGAACGCCGCTGAAGATCCGCGTGGAGCAACTAGGCCTGGACGCGCGCGAAGCCTGCGTCCGCATCCGCTTCTTCAGCGGTCAGCGCAAAACAGCGCTTACGGAGCGGGTGGCGCGGTTCGAGCGGGGCACCTGGGAGCAGGTGACACGGGCCGTGTCGCTCTGCCTGCCCTGGGCACGCTCCACGGTGACCCCGGACCAGTTTGAAGTGCTCGTGGCGTGTCAGGTGGACGAACACGAGCTGATCACTGCCGAAGTCCTCGTCACACGGTTCGTACGAGGGAAAGCACAGGAAGTCCAGCGTCAGAAAATGCAGCTCAGCAGCGCGGCCGCATAGCGTCGCCGCGACTTCGCGTCAGTTGCTCCCCGGAGCAGCGCCAGGCGCTGCCGGAGCGCGAAGGGGACCGGGCATGGCTTACGTCGAGATCTTATCGTCGGAGCGACAAAGCTGGCTGGAATGGCTGGCAGGGTTGTTCACGTCGCGTCGGGAGGGGGATATGGGATACCAGGTGCCGGCTGACTCGCTATTTGCGAACACTTGGAACGGAGCCGAGTCGATTGCGGACGTTCCGGAGACAATCAAGGCGCAGATTCGCGAAGACGCGCTGCTCACCGCCTTCAACCGGCTGGAGACGTCGCTTCGCCTCCTGCTGTACGCCACCACGCCGGGTAAGGAGCCTCCGACACCGGAGCACCTCCACCAGATCCTCAACGTGTGGCGCTTCGAGCTGGAGCACCGGGTGAACCTGGTGCCGGATACCTACTGCGGCGCCGTACAGAACTACGAGCCGGAGATGGAATCCGCCTACACCATCGACGGCCGCTGCAGCGCAGGCGACCGCGTTCGGATCCGGGTGCCGTGCTGGCGGATGTTCGAGAAGATCGTCATCCGCGGTGAGGCCGAGGTGCTGGACGAGGCCGATCTGGCCCTGAACGGTACCACGTCTGAAGCGCTGAACGGCCTGAGGCACTTGCTGACCAACGAGCCGGACGCCGCCGGCCAGGACGTGCCGCCCGCGGCTGCACCGGAAACACCTACGGCCGAAGTGGCTGCTGCCTCAAGCGCCATCGCTCCCACCGTAGAGCCGGTAGCCGCTGCCCCAGCGCCGGATACCGTGGCCGAGGCTCCCGTGCCTGCTCCGCGGATCGACCCGGCCATCGCCGCTTCCGTGGCGCGGCTGCAGAACAGCTACGAGCCTGCCGCCGGAAGCTACACCAACGGCGACGCTTGATGGCTTACTGTCGCGCCGGGGCCATCCGGCTTCGGCGCGACAGATGGTCATACTCTGTGGCTCCGTAGCCCCTCGGGGAACCGGGTGCCGGCCTCCTCGCGCGTTGACTCTACGCACCCGCGCGCCCTATAATGGCCGCGCCGTAACGGCATGACGAGTCTCATCCGCGCTTCCAGAACGGTCGTCTCGACG
>JAJFMS010000104.1 GCA_020696885.1 Armatimonadota bacterium
GGTGGCGGTGATCGCCGACAACTCCTGGGCGGCGCTCCAGGGCCGGAAAGCGCTCAAGCTGGAGTGGGACCTGGGCGAGAACGCCAACTACAGCTCCGACGCCTTCAAGAAGCAGCTGATCGAGACGGCGCGCAAGCCGTGCAAGGTGGTGCGGAAGGTCGGGGACGTGGACGCTGAGTTCGCCAAGGGCGGCAAGGTAATCGAGGCGGACTACTACACGCCGATGCTCGCCCACGCCCCGATGGAGCCGCCCGCCGCCGTGGTGGAGTACAAGAACGGCAAGGTGGTGGCCCTGGCGGCGACGCAGAACCCGCAGGCGGTGCAGGAGACTGTGGCCCTCGCGGTGGGCATCGAGAAGAAAGACGTCACCTGCCACGTCACGCTCCTGGGCGGCGGCTTCGGCCGGAAGTCCAAGCCGGACTACATCGCCGAGGCGGCGGTGCTCTCCAAGAAGCTGAGCAAGCCGGTGAAGATCGTCTGGAGCCGCGAGGATGACATCCAGCACGACTACTACCACACCGTGGCCGCGATGCACATGAAGGCGGTGACGGACGCCAAAGGCCGCCCGACCGCGCTGCTGCAGCGGAGCGTCTTCCCCACCATCGCCTCCACCTTCGATCCGTCGGCTCAGTATGGCGCGGACTTCGAGATGGCGCACGGCTGGGTGGACATGCCGTTCGACATCCCGAACATCCGGGCGGAGAACGGCGCCGCGAAGAACCAGTTCCGCGTGGGCTGGCTGCGCTCCGTGGCCAACATCTACCACGCCTTCGCGATCCAGTCGTTCATGGATGAGCTGGCGGCGGCGGCGGGTCGCGATCGGATCGAGTACTTCCTGGAAGTGCTCGGCGAGCCGCGGGAGATCGACTATGCGGCCGAGGGCACGGAGAACTCCAACTACGGCCGCTCCCACAAAGACCACCCGGTCGACACCGGTCGGCTGCGGAAAGTGGTGGAGGCCGTGGCGCAGCACTCCGGCTGGAAGCAGACGAAGCCAAAGAAGGGCCGCGCGCTGGGCTTCGCTGCCCACCGCAGCTTCCTCAGCTACGTGGCTGCCGTGGCGGACGTAGAAGTGGATAAGGCGGGGAAGGTCAAGATCCACCGGGTCGACGTGGCAGTCGATGCGGGCCAGGTGATCCACCCGGACCGCGTGAAGGCGCAGTTCGAGGGGGCCGCCACCTTCGCCGCGACCATCGCCCTGATGGGGGAGATCACCATCAAAGACGGGCGCCTCCGGCGGCGTCGGTGAGCCGGGCGTACCGCCGATCGTGGCCGCCATCACCAACGCGGTGTTCGCGGCCACCGGAAAGCGAGTCCGGGATCTGCCGATCAGCAAGACGAAGCTGGTCTAACCGGAGCCGGAGGAGCAGACTGCGCTTTGGTCACGCACGGTCTGTGAGCCATGGTGTGCTCACGGACCGTGTGCTGGCGCGGTTTTCGGGCCGGGTTCTCGCCGGCGCATAGTAGCGGCTGGAGCGTGCCAAGTCGAGCGACGCGCACGGCCGCGCCTGAACCCGGCTCCACCGCGGCCCGCTTCTGTTCGGCGCTCCAGTCCCACTTTTTATCGACCAGTGTCCAAGCTGCGCCTGGAGCTCCACGTCGGTCTGCGGACCGAGGTCGCCCTGGCCGCCGTTGCGCAAAACAGCGCTGCCCAGGCTGTTGACCTGGCTACCCGCGGTGACGATCCGGTCACTGAACTCGCGCGCGACTTCTAATTGTAGTTAAAATTGGTACGGCGACCGTTCCCTCCCTTCCTCCGGCGGGTGGTATGTTCGGCAGGCCGGTGCGTGGTCGCTGCGATTACGGGTTTGCCGGAGGTGCGCAGTATCCCGAGCGGTGGAGCGATGAAGTGGTGCGGCGATCGTGCCTTACCGGATGCCGGGGCGGCGGGCGTTACCCCGTCAGGACCGGGCAACCGCGGGCTCGCGGGGTGGGATAACTGGTGGAGCAGGTCTCGGCCGCGCCGGCTGGGAGTGTTCGGGCTTCACTGCCACCCTCCGATCGGACGCACTCTCGCGCCGCTCGCGAACCGCTCTGGCGCGCTCTGGTCCGGAAACCGATGGCAGGAACCTCGCATTGGTCCACGTTGGTCGGGGTCTGTCCTACGCTCAGGATCCCTTCCCGGCGGTGAAATGTGCCTGGCGCGCCGGCAGAGTGACTTCTTGTGAGGTGCTGATTCATGCCGGTTGACTATTTAGGAACTGCCGCGGCTTCTTCGAGAGGGGATTGATGGACACCTCGCTGCGAATTCTGGTGGTGGACAATTCGGAAGCGGACGCGCTCTTGATGGTGGGCGCCCTGCGGGGCGCCGGCTATGAGTTGCATTGGGAACGGGTGGAGACTCCGGGTGCCATGCTGGCGGCGCTCGGCGCCCGGGACTGGGACATGGTGTTGTCCGAGTTTTCGCTGCACCGGTTCGGGGGGCTCGGGGCGCTCAAAGTACTGGAGAGAGCGGGGCTGGACGTGCCCTTGATCCTGACCACGTGGAAGATCGCGGACGCCACGGCGGCGGAGGTGATGCGTGCGGGCGCACGGGATTATGTGCTCAAAGACCGCCTGGGCCGCCTGGTGCCGGTGATTGAACGGGAACTGCGGGATGCACAGGCGCGCCGCGCGCATCGTCAGGCGGCGGAAGCCCTGCGGCGGAGCGAGGCGCATTTTCGCGCACTCATTGAGACAGCCCAGGGACTCATCACGATCATGGATGCCGATGGCAAGGTCCGGTATGAGAGTCCGACCCTCACCCGCATTCTGGGTTATCTTCCCGAGGAGTTGGTAGGCCGCAACGCCCTGGAGCTGATCCATCCGGAAGACGTGGGCTACGTGGGCGCGCTTCTCGCCAGTAAGCTGGGCCACGCGGGTGCCGTCCAAGGAGCCACCTTCAGAATTCGACACAAGGACGGTTCCTGGCGAGTCTTTGAAAGCGTGGCGGAGAACCTGGTGGATGATCCGGACATCCGCGGGGTGGTGGTCACCTCCAGGGATATCACCGAGCAGCGGCATGCGGAGGAATACCGCGCGCAGTTGGCAACAATGGTGGAGTGCTCCGAAGACGCCATCATTGGCGAGGATCTGGACGGTATCGTCACGAGCTGGAACGCGGGCGCCGAGCGGATGTTCGGCTACACGGCGGAGCAAATGTGCGGGCAGCCTCTCTCGGCGCTGGCGCCGGAGGACCTGCGGGCGCAGTGGCGAGAGATCCTGCATTCCCTGCGGTCCGGGCAGGGAGTGCAGCGGCTGGAGACGCAGCGGGTGACCCGGGAGGGCCGGATCATTGATGTCTCCACCACCGTCTCGCCCTTGCGAAACGAACTGGGCACCGTCATCGGCTTCTCGGAAATTGCACGGGATGTTACTCTGAAGAAGCAGGAGGAGGCCATCCAGGCGTTGTTTCACAAGGCCGACCAGCGCTTATTGGACGGCGAGACGGTAAAGCAAACCCTGCACGGCCTCTGTGCGGCCATCTGCCGGATCTTCCGGTTTAGCGCAGCCTGGATCGGTCTGCATCAGGACGATGGGTGCCTGCGGCTGCTGGCCCATTCCGGAGAGGGTGGGGCGGAAGTGGAGCCTGTCTCGATCCGCCTGTCCGCGCCGGCGAGGGGCGACGATCCCGCGGCACGAACCGAGTGGGTGGAGTATTCCGCCGGTGCGTGTGTTGAAAGCATCGCCGGTAGCCTGGGCAGCGAGTTAGCCCGGTGTTTCAGCACCACGTCTTGCCTCAGCATTCCGCTTAACGGTCCAAAGGGCGCCGGTGGGGCCTTGTTCGTGCACTCTCCCAGACCGCTCTCCGTCAACGACCCTCGCCACGGGTTGCTGCAGTCCCTGGCAAATCAGGCCGCGTATTCCATCACGGCCGCCCAAAACCAGGAAGCGATGCACCTGCAGACCGCAGCTCTCGAGGCGGCAGCCAATGCGATTGTCATCACGAATCGCGCCGGTGAAATCCAATGGGTGAACCCGGCTTTCTCGCAGCTCACGGGTTACGCTCGGGAGGAGGTGGTGGGTCGCAACCCGAGGATGCTGAATTCCGGAGTCCAGTCTCCGTCTCTTTACCGCGAGCTCTGGAGCACCATCCTGTCCGGACAGAGCTGGCACGGGGAGTTGATCAATCGCCGAAAGGATGGCACCACCTATGCGGAGGAGATGACCATCACGCCGGTCCCTGAAGTGGACGGCAAACCCGGATACTTCGTGGGCATCAAGCAGGATGTCACGGAGCGCTTGCGCCAGGAGTCGCACATCCGGCACCTGGCGCTCCATGATCCGCTCACCAACCTGGCGAATCGCCGGGCCATGGAAGTGGAACTGCAGCGCGTGGTGGAGCGTGCCCGGCGCGGCCGGCCGGGCGCCATGCTGCTGCTGGACCTCGACAACTTCAAGGTGGTTAACGATACACAGGGCCATCCGGCCGGCGATCAACTGCTGGTGATGCTGGCGGAGCTGCTGTCGAAGACGGTTCGTCCGGAGGATCTCCTCGCTCGCCTGGGAGGAGATGAGTTTGCGCTGATCATGGACGACACCTCGCCGGAGGCGGCGCGTCAGGTCGCGGAACGCATTCGCCGGGTAGTGTCCAATTTTCGCTTCCAGTTCAACAACCAGGCTTTTGAGCTGGGGGTGAGCATTGGGGTGGCGCCCGTGGATGGCGAATACCCCGCGGAGAAGGTGGTCTCGCAGGCGGATGCGGCGCTCTACCTCGCGAAGGAACGGGGAAGGAACCTGGTGGTGCTTTATGAGGCATGCGATTCCACGGAAGCGCCGCTGCTGATGGAGGCCAGCAACTGGGCGCTGCGCATTAAAGAAGCCATGCGCTGTGACGGGTTCGAACTGCAGTATCAGCCCATCCAGCACCTCGGAAGTGGACGGCTCCACGCGTACGAAGTGCTGGTGCGGATGCGCCAGGCGGACGGACGGTTGGTCTTGCCCGGAGCCTTCATCCCGGCCGCGGAGCGCTTCGGGTTGATGCCGCTCCTGGACCGGTGGGTGCTGACGCGCGTGCTGCGGGTCCTCCAGGAGCAGCCGCAGCTTTCCCTCTTCGCCAACCTCAGCGGCCACAGCCTGGCGGACGAAGAACTGCTGGGTTTCATCGACCAGCAGCTCCGGGAGGCACCGGGCGCGGCCGCACGGCTTACCCTGGAGATCACGGAAACCGTGGCCATCAGCGATCTGGCCAATACGGACCGCTGGATCAGACGATTGCAGGAAGTGGGCTGCTCGTTCGCGCTGGACGATTTCGGCGTAGGTTTCTCCTCGTTCTCCTATCTGTCCAACGTGCCCGCCGATTACGTGAAGATTGACGGCTCCTTCGTCCGTGACGTGAACAAGGATGTCACCAGCCTCGCCGTGGTCCGCGCGGTGATGGAAGTGGCGCATGCCATGGGAAAGAAGGTCATCGCCGAAGGGATCGAGGACGCGAAGGAGGCGGACTGTCTCCGTGGCCTGGGGGTGGAGTACGGACAGGGGTTTGCGATTGGGAGGCCGGGCGCGCTGGACTTGTCGACACTGGGGGCCAGGGAGGCGGTGGCGGAGTCATCGGCGGATTCCTGAATCTCGGGTGGAATTCACGAGCCCGGGCTTGCATCGGCGGGGCGGTTTTCAAGTTGCCGTCAGGACGAACCGTGGTATTTCATTTAGTTCAGTTCCTGACTCGGAGCGCAATTCAAACGATCGCACCCACCAGGGGAGTACGGGAAAGCGTTCAGCCCTGGGGGTCGTGAAATCGCTCATCGCGGACGCCATCCGCCGGAGCGCCAGCGATATTCACATCGAGCCAGAGGCCGGCTCAGTGCGCGTGCGCTACCGGATGGACGGCCGCCTTCACCCCATCCTGACGCTGGAAACGTCCCGGCTCCAGAGCATTGTGGCCAGGACCAAGATCATTTCGGGCTTGGACATCTCCGAATGCCGCCAGGACGGCGCGGCGCAGGTCCGGGTGGAGAACCGCGTCTGCGAGCTGCGAGTCTCTACCTTACCGGGGATCCATGGGGAAGCGGTGGTCATTCGGGTGCTATGCCAGGACCCGGCACTCGCGGAGCTGGAGGAGCTGGGGCTGGAGCCCGCGATGCTGGCGGAGCTGCGCCAGGTACTGGCCGCCAAAGAGGGCATGCTGCTGGTGACGGGGCCCACCGGGTCCGGCAACACTACCACGCTCTATGCGGCCCTGGGCCACCTCAATACGGATGACGTGAACATCATCACCGTGGAGGATCCGGTTGAGATCAAGCTCCCGTCCATCAACCAGGTCCAGGTGTCGGAACGGCGATGGTGAGACCGCCGAGATCGCGCTGCGGGCCGCGCTGACCGGGCATCTGGTCCTGTCCACACTCCATACGCGGGACGCCTCCGGAAGTGTGTCCCGCCTGCGGGATATGGGAGTCCCGGCCTATATTAGATACTCCGACGAATAGCAGGTTTAGACTTTGGGTAGCTGGCAGGTATGGCACCGACACATTTTGACACCTGTTCGGAATCGCGGCTGCGAGCCCTTTGCGGTTTGTCACGCCAGGCTCTGGAAGCGCTCTGCGCCGCGGCAGCACCGGCCTTGTTGGAGCGTCGGCGCACCGCCTACGCCACGCGGCCCGGACGGAAACGCGCGTTCGGCGGGGGGCGCAAGCGGCGTCTCTCGCCCCGTACCGAGCTGTTGCTGACCCTGATCTACTTGCGCCACAACGTGGCCCGCGAGGTGGTGGGCGGGCTCTTCGGGGTGTCGGCGGATACTAGTGAGAACACCTTCCATGAGGTCCTGGCGGTCCTGAAGGAGGTGTGTCCGGCCACGCGCTGGGACGCGGAAAAGCGCTGGCAGAAGGGCGAGCCGGCCTGGAGCCCCGAACCGGCGGACCGCATTCAGGTGGATAGTTTCGAGACCCCCGTGCCCCGTCCCAGCCGTGACGAGGCCCCACGCCGGGTCTATTCGGGCAAAAAGAAGCGCCACACGCTGAAGACCCAAGTGGTGACCGATGGCCGAGGGGAGGTGCTCGAGATCACGGCGGGGCATCGCGGCCCGACCGCGGATAACCGGCTCTACGAACAGAGTGGCGTGGCGGAGCGCTACGGAGCAGTGGAGTGTTATGGGGACAAGGCCTATCAATGCACGGCCGGGGTCCGCGTCCCGCACAAGAAGCCGAAAGGGGGGGAACTGACGCCCGAGCAACGGGAAGCCAACCGGGTGCAGGCCCGCCTCCGGGTGCGGGTGGAGCACGGCAATCGGCGGATGAAGGCTTTCCGGATCGTCCGGGACGAGTACCGGTTGGCGTGCGGCTTGTTCCCGCGAGTGGCGCGGGTAGTGGTGGGTTTGGTGCATCTGATGCGGCTCGTCGGCACGACAAGCAGTTAAGCTCTAAACCCACTGCCACGGGAGGGCTCGGCCCTCACCCTATTCTTCGGATCATCTATTGGTCAGACTGCGGTCGAAGGCATTCCGCTCGAGCGTCGCCTTCATATCGCGGAAATGGGGTGAGAAGGGACTTACCAGGCGGTACAGGTCCTGCACGATCGCACGAATCTCTGACGTCTCCAACTCCATTCGTTCGCGGGGATCCGACAGCCGGCGCACGAGCGCGAGGTGCCACTCGCGCTGGATGGCGTGTAGGTGAAATTCTTGCGAGATCTTCGCCAGGGCGGCGTCAACCGGCTCATCATTGATAGCGGCCGCAAGACTTCGTTCCATGACGGGCCCCTCGGCAACCACCGCTGCATCCGTTGCAGTATGAAGCGCCACGAGTGCTTCCTGAAGCGAAGCCGCTTTCCGGACTGTGACGAGAGGCGGCTTGGTCGTCCTGGCCTTATCCGCGGTTGCGGCGCTGGCGGAAACGGCATGCATCAGAAGCGATACCCAACCGATGAAGCGCCACCGAATCATGTGCTTCCTCCTCGGCTGGTGGATTGCTGAGAACTGCATAAGCCCCGGTCTTCAAGTTGGTTCTTAACTTTACACACGGGAGCTTGGTGGCTGTCAAGCGGCGCTTTCAGGATTTCGGTGCGCGCGTTCAGTGTGCCGGGGGTATGGTTGTCGGAAGTTGAAGGGGCGTGCTGCTATCGACGGATCAACTGCCAACTCGCGCGCATCGACCAGGCGCCGTTCGTCACCCACGTGCATCTCTTGCCGAGCGATCACACCTCCGGCGGCGTCGGTGAGCCGGGCGTGCCACCGATCGTGGCCGCCATCACCAACGCGGTGTTCGCGGCCACCGGAAAGCGGGTCCGCGACCTGCCGATCAGTAAGACGAAGCTGGTTTAGTTCGAACCGACCGGTTAGCGCACCGGTGCCGTTAGGGAGCGGCGCTCTGCTCGCCGTTCGTTGGTGACCGCGGCGCGGAAAACATGTCGGGGGTGGGCCATTGGCCCAGCCCCTTCAGCGTACTCCGGCATGATGGGTTCGTTCGGGCCGTGCTGAACGCTGGTTGTGAGGAGGGTCGGCAACTCGAACATCGGAGAAAGAGCTGTCCTGGGCCTCCTCGTCCCGGCTGCGAGGAGGCGCGCGAAGCCCGTAAGGGTGCACCGATCGACGGCGCGGTGAAGTTCCTCTCCGGCAACGGGCAGAGCCGATCACCCCTTCGACCACGCACCTCAGCTGGCCCGAGCGAAAGGCCACTCGATGAGCGTTCGCCCAAGCGATCCGAAGCAGAACGCGAGCCTGGACGTGACGGAGCCGCGCGTTCGCTTGGCTTTCCTGGATGGGCTGCGCGGTCTGGCGGCGCTCTACGTCGTCCTCTTCCACCTCGTCTATCAGGAGGCCATGCGGTATGGAAGCGCGCTTCCGCAGCCCTGGCAGGTGGCGCTGGCCGGCTTGGGACGGGGCAGGTACGCGGTAGCCGTATTTATCGTGATCTCGGGCTATTGCTTGATGCTGCCGGTGGCTCGTACCGTGCAGGGTTACCTGCCTGGGGGAGTGGGGCGCTTCTTGCAAAGGAGAGCGCGCAGGATACTTCCTCCCTACTATGCGGCGCTGGCCATCTGCTTGCTGCTCCTCGTGCTGACCGCTCTGTATCAGCGCGGCGGGGGGACCGGCAGGTCCCATCCCGTGGTGGAAGCTTCGAACCTCCTGGCGCATCTCCTCCTGGTGCATGATCTACGCGCGGAGTGGGCGCAGGCCATCGATCCGCCGATGTGGAGTGTGGCGGTGGAGTGGCACATCTACTTGCTGTTCCCCACGCTGTTGCTGTCGCTCTGGCGCCGGCTGGGCAGTGCCATCGCCATCGCCATCGCCCTGGGCCTGGGATTGCTGCCCCACTACCTGCTTCCGCCCGCGGAGAACTTCGACTGGGCGCGCCCGTGGTACCTGGGGCTCTTTACGATGGGCAT
>JAJFMS010000105.1 GCA_020696885.1 Armatimonadota bacterium
GGTCTCCCTGCTGCCCGAGCCGGCTGGAGCACTCGACTGCGCCCCCGTCCTGGTACCGCGCGGAGCTGTTCCAGGCGCCGGCGGGCGACGCGCTGCCGGAGCCGGACCTGACCGTGGACGCCGAGGAAGCCGGCTGCGGCGATCTGATGGTGCTGCTGTTGCGCTCCATCCGGAAGCTGGGCGGCGGCGAGGTGCTGAAGCTGACCGCCCGGGACCCCGGAGCGTCCGCAGACATCCCGAGCTGGTGCCGGCTGACCGGGCACTCGCTGCTGGCGGGACCGGTGGACCCGGACGCCGCGACCTACTACATCCGTCGAAAAGAGAGCTGATCAACGAAGGAGTGTTCCCGATGGCCGCAAAGCTGATGATCTCCCTGACCGCCGCCAAAGACAACACCGACAAGGCCACCGTCGCCTTCGTCGTGGCGAATGCGTCCGTAGCGTCGGATGTCGAGACCGTGGTCTTCCTTAGCACTGAGGGCGTGCGACTGGCCCAGCAGGGCTACGCGGACGACGTGCACGAGGAAGGGTTCAAGCCGCTCAAGGACCTGATGGCGGACTTCGCCGAGTTTGGGGGCACCATTTACGTCTGCTCGCCCTGTTTCAAGAAGCGCGGCCTGGACGAGAACAACCTGGTGGCCGGCGCGGCGATCGTGGGCGGCGCGAAGGCGGTGGAGTTCCTCACCACCGGCGCGAGTTGCATCAGCTATTAGCGGCGGGAGTGATGGAGTAGTGGGGTAAAGCCTCACGTGACCGGCCCATCGTTAGGGATGCTTTGCCTCCGACCGACGAAGCATGGGTCTCTTCGCAGGAACGGTTCCCGCGGGGTGGGTCGCCCCCGGCCCTGGTCGCTAGCCCCCACCCTCCCGCGAGGTGGGCCGGCGCTTCGCCCTTTCACGTCCCGAGAAAAGCACTCGGGACTAACGGGCGGCTTGGCGTGGAGACTCGAGAGCAGCTACCCGCGTCCAGGAGTACGGTTTGGTTCTGGACTGCGGTGGACGGGTGGGGGCTACCGCCTGCGAGCCGCCACCCAAAGGGTGCCCGGCCGCTCTCGGGGGCTTCACAAGGGCGCCGCCCCGGCGCCGGGTGTCGTGTTCTCTCCGCAGCTACGCTTAATCCAGTAGCCCAACCTACCCCAACGCCTCCAACGACCTTATGGCAGATCAACCCACGCAGCATTCCGGTCCGCAGTTCAGCGAGGACGGCTTCACGGTTATCGGCGTTACGCCGGATCGGGTAGTCGATGGCGGCAACATGGACTGCGGCACCGGCCTCCTCCTCGTTATCCGCCGGGCGATGAACCAGCTCGAGGAGGGGCAGGTCCTCGAGATCGACAGCACCGAGATCAGCGTGCGGGAAGACCTCCCCGCCTGGTGCCGGATGACGAAGAACGAGTTCCTGACCGCGCTGGACGGAGGGGACCGGATCAAGTACCTCGTCCGGAAGGGTGAGGGCACCAGCAAGTGGGGTAAGCCGGACTGGGGCATCACCCTCCCCCGCCGCACCGGCGGCCGCGTGGACGTGCGCGACTGGTTCGTGGGTCGCGTCGGCGAGGTGCCGGAGGAAGCGCCCACCTACTACGGCTTCATGCCGCGCGGAGCGGTCCCGGAGCCGGGGATGCCGGACTACGGGTTTACCATCAACCGGAAGGAAGACGTCTGGGCGGATAACATCGGCGACCTCTACGAACAGGCGAAGGCCGCCCAGTGGGACGCCAGCACCGCGATCGCCTGGAACGAGCTCCCGGCCCTGGACGAGGACGTGGAGCGCGCCGTCTGCCAGATCATGACGTTCCTGGCGGAGAACGAGTACTCGGCGCTCTACATCCCCAGCAAGTTCCTGCCGCGCATCAACCCGCAGTTCACGGAGGTGGTGCTGTTCCTGGCCACCGTGGTCAACGATGAAGCGCGGCACATCGAGGCGTTCACCAAGCGCGCCCTGGCGAACGGCGGCGGGCTGCAGTTCGCCTCGGCCGCCACGGAGTGGTCGCTGTACAGCCTGCTCATCCAGGAAGACTACTTCAACTCCAGCTTCCTGCTGCACGTGCTGGGTGAAGGCACGTTCCTGGACTTGCTGCGGTTCTGCGAAGAGCACGCGCCGGACCCGGTGACGCTGGACGTGGTGCGCCGCGCCCGGCAGGATGAAGCCCGCCACGTGGCCTACGGGGTGGCGCACCTGAAGCATCAGCTCCAGCAGAACCCGGACAACCTGCACCGCCTGCTGGACGCAGTGGAGTCCCGGGCGGACGCCATTGCCGCCACCACCGGCGCCACGCCGTTTGTGATGGAGGCGCTGGCGGTGCTGGCCGGCGGCGGCGCCAGCCCGAAGCAGATGTCCGCCGGCGTGGAGCACGTCCGGAAGCTGTACCGGACGATGGACCAGAACCGTATCCAGCGCCTCACCCAGGCGGGCGTTCCGGTGGAGCTCGCCCGCAAGATGAGCGAGATGCACACGCCGAACTTCATGTAGAGGGGTGATGGAGTGTTGGAGTAGTGGAGTGTTGGGCTGCCGGTGCGGCGACACTCACGGCCCGGCAGGCCCTTCAGGGACCTGCCTACTCGACCGAACGCCCCTGAAAGGGGCCTCCCAGGATCCTCGTCCCAAGGTCGGTAGGCGGATGGAGGTCCGTTCGGTCAACACTCCTCCCTTACTCCCCGTTCCCAGGAGGCTGGCCGATGAGCGATCCGACTGCCGACGAGAATGCGCTGGAGCGGTGGGCCGCCCAGTTGCTGGACGAGGATGAGGAGCGGCGTGATGAGGCGGCGTTTGCGCTCCACCGGCTGGGACGTCCTGCCCTGGAGCGGGCATTGGAGCTGGCGCGTGATCCTCGTCCCCTGGCACGCGAGATGGCCTGCTTCGTGCTGGGTCAGGTGATTGAGCAGGCCCCAGCGAAGGGCGAGCGCTGGCCGGAGCCCCTCCGTGACGGCGTGCCCGTCCTGCTCCAACTTCTGGATTCCGACCCAGCCGAGGACGTGCGGGCGGCGGCGGCATCCGCCCTCGGCCACCAGCGACTGCCGTCTACCATCCCCGCGCTGTGCTGGGCGGCGCTCGATTCCTCTGAAGAGATCCGCTTTGGGGTGACCTTCGCTCTCGGCTCGTTTTATTCGTCCAGTTGGGAGGACGCCGAAACCGCTGTCTACCGGGAGCAGGTGTGCCGGACCTTGCTGCGCCTGATGGACGACCCGGATGATGACGTGCGGGACTGGGCTACCTTTGGGATGCACCAGGGCGGCCACGATACGCCGGAGGTGCGGGCGCGTTTCTGGAAGGCGCTGGACGATCCGAACCCGGACGTGCGTGGGGAGGCTTCGGAAGGGCTAGCGCTCCTGGGCGCCCCGGACCTGGCGGTGCGCCTGGAGGACCTGCTGCGTAACGACAAAGCCCTCTCGCCGTGTTACTTTACTGCGGCCGAGGAGTTGGGCGATCCCCGGCTGCTGCCTGCGGTGCTCGACGCGGCCGAGCGGTGGCAGAGCATGGGTGAGGAGGAGGAGGCACTCCATCCCTGTATCAAGGCGGCCATCGAGGCGTTGGAGCGGGCGGCGAATCCGGACGGGACGACGGTGATGGAGAGCCAGTAGGTGCGCCCCACGTTGAAACGCGGGGCTAGCGTGCGGTCGTCCCTACGGGACTGCGGGTGGGTTGGGGGGCGTTGGTTCCCAGCGTTGAAACGCTGGGCTAGAAACCGGTCGTCCCTCTGGGACTGCGGGAAGAAGGTGGCCGCCTCCCGCTGTGCGGCCGCTTCGGAAGGCTCAGTATCAGGACGATGGCCCGTCTGTTTGGCATGGGGGCTCCGGCAATCGCGCATTGGCGCTTCCTGGTTCTCTCTGGTCCATAACAGGCACCGGCCCGCTGGATCGCGGGACTCCTGGCAATCGGTCGATAGGTGCGCCGAAGTGCCGCTGCGCGCCCGGCTGGCGCGATGTTCGTGGCGAGGGGCGCCCCGATCGTCCGCTTGTGGGCAGGACGACCCGATGCGAAGAGAGGGCGCGCCGGATGGCGCTCCCTCTCTTCGCGCTATTCGGACGGTGCTTCGGCTATTCGCTTGTGGGCGCGGGAGTCTCGGTGGGGGCGGGTCCGTGCAGGTGACCGCACTTCTCGCAGCGACCGTCTACGATCCGCACGCGGGGCGTGTTAGCCGCGGTCTGGCCGGAGCCGCTCTTCCCGAACCGGTGCGTTACGGAGGCGAAGACGCTGTAGTCCGCGAAGGTGGCGTCGCCCGGCACGCCGTTCACTTCCTGGCGGTTCACCTGCGTGGTCACCGGCACGCTCACGGAAGCCGTGGTCTTGCCGCCGGGCAGGGTGTAGATGAGACCGGGCTCCACGGCGATGCCGTAACCCGGGCGGCGGAAGCCGGTGGTGGGTCCCCACAGGTCTTCCTTCGGGGCGCCTTCCGCGCGTACGGCGAGCAGGAGGTTCAGTCCGCTCACACCCGGCACCGGGTGGGTCACACCGAGGCGGGCGAGGTACTGGTCTGGCACCGTGTTGTGCCGCAGCTCGAACGGCACAGCGGAGGGGCCGTTCGGGTTGAGCAACGCGGGCGGGGAGAGCGTATCGTTCCGGCCCATCGGGTTCGCCAGGTAGCTGCCCTGGGCGAAGGCCGTGAGCGAGCCGAACTGCTGGAACGCCTGGAGATCGAAGATGACACCCCAGCCGCCGTCCCCGAGCTGGATGGACTGGTCCACGGGGCGGAGCTTGATATCCTGGCCGCGGCCGTTGGGGAAGAGGTCTCGGGCATTGGAGTCGCCGGTGGGGAGCTTTACGCCCACGCCAAGGGCGATGTTCCCGGTGCGGTGCTTCTCGGTGCTGAGCACCCAGTGGCGCACGGAGAAGGAGATGTCCCCGAGGCCCTTGGTGCTGTGCACGAAGCGAGGGCTGCCGGCGGTGTTGGCAGGAAGTCCTCGCGAGGAGCTGCCGTAGATCACCACCGGGATGCTGAGCGCCAGGTTCCACTCCGGATTCAGCGCGTAGGTGGCGCCGATGTCCAGGAAGTCCAGGTTGCTGATGACATTGGTCTTCAGGCGGGTGACGTCCGGGTTCAGCTTGGTCCCGGTGTACTGCTTGTCAGCGCGGAAGGTGCGATAGGTCGCGCCGAGCTGCCATTCGCCCTTTTCTAGATAGGGGCGTAGTTTCGCGCCAAGCACGGGCGCGGTTTGACGATTGACCACTCACCCCTGGGCCCACGCGTGCCGCGCCGGCAGCACCGCCGTGAAGGCGGCTGCGGCGCAGGTCAACGCGCGAGCGGATCCTGCTGGAAGTCGACGCATCGAATGGGTGTTCCCTTATTGACTGGGCGGCACTGAGGAGCGAGCCGCACCTGTTGGTTTCAACGGGTGCGTTATTCATCAGGCAAATCCGGACCTCCAATTCAGCGCATTGAAATATCCAATATCGGCATAGTGAACGTTCGCGACACGCAGCGAAAAGGCCGGAGCGCTCGAGGGAGCAGCTCCGGCCTTTCCTAATCCTGCGTCCGTGCGGATCAGGCCCGCCCAGCGCCTTCCGGCCTGCGGGGCTGCCCACCCTGGGGCCGACCACCATCCGGCCGGCCACCACCGCCGCGACCACCGAAGCCACCCGGTCCGCCGCCGCCAGGTCCGCCGCCACCCGGTCCGCCGAAGCGGCGTGCCGGGAACTTGAACGGTGCGCCCTGGAGCGCCTGGAACGACTTCTTCTGCGGCGGGGTGAGCACGGCCATGAGCTTGGTGTCCGTGCCTTCACGGAGGGAGCGCATCTTGCTGAAGGCCTCGCCGCCGCCACCGGGCCCGCCGCCGGGTCCACCCGCGCCGGGCCGGCCGCCGCCAGACCCACCGCCGGGACCACCTGCGCCAGGTCGGCCGCCACCACCAGGTCCGCCGCCGGGTCCGCCCTGCATCCCCTGGAACAGCTTGCGCATCTCGTCCCGCTCCGCGTCGTTCACGGCGTCGATCTTCTTGCGCTGGTCCGGCGTCAGCTTGATCGCCTTGGCCACGTCGTCACGATCGAGGGCGCGAGCGCCGGCGCGCTGGATCTCGAGCTGCCGCCAGCGGGTCGTCTGCGTGGGGTTGAGGATCTTCGCGACGTCCGCATCGCGCTTCTTGCGCATCTCGGCGAACGCCTTGCGCCGCGCGTCCGGGTTCATCCCGGGATCCGGGCGCTGCTGGTTCGCCCCGAGCTTCCCGAGCTTGTCGAGCTGCTTGGCGTCGAGCTTCAGCTCCTTCTGCACCTCGGGCATCATGAGGATATTGCCGCGTCCGCCGCGTCCCCCACCGAACCCGCCTCCCGGCCCGCCGCCAAATCCGCCAGGACCGCCACCGGGTCCGCCCCTCCCCCCGCCACCGGGGCCACCACCCGGTCGACCGCCGGGGCCTTGCGCCAGCACCGGCGTCCCAGCTCCCGCCACAATCGCGGCCGCTATCAGCGCGGTCCACAGCGTACGACGTGTCATAATCCGACCTCCTTCAGGTCCACAGCTCGATAACCCCGCGGCCGCTCCCAGAGCGATCTACTTGATTTTCTTGGGTTAGCGCACTAATCCCTGGACGGTTTTGCGGCGAAGCAGTTCGGGTGGTGGGTGGTTGGGTGTTGGGTGTTGGGTGTTGGGTGTTGGGTGTTCGGCCAGGGTTAAGAGCTCGGCCGTTCTGGTCCGCGCCCAGTATCTTACTCTTACTCGGTTTCGTCTCGGCCCGTCCCAACACCCAAGACCCAACACCGAACTACTGTGGCCGGGGGAGATCGGGGATGGAGACGGGAGTCCAGTCGTAGGTGGGCAGGTAGCTGCCGTCCTGGCGCTGAAGCCCGCGCGGCTGATAGGGCACGCCCGCGTGGCTGCCGCCGGCATGCACGGCGACCCGCGTGATTCCGTGTGCACGCAGCGGCCGGACTTCTCCCGGCTCCGAAACCGCGTTCTGGTTCCGGTCGCACCAGACCGCCAGCCCGTCCAGCTCCTTCCCGGAGAGCCAGCCACTCTCGTCGTTGTCGAGGGCGGCCAGGGGGGCATAGCCGTCCGGCCAGTACATGGACCAGGTGACGCTGCCGAAGAGCTGCGCCCCGGAGGTGATGCGGCCGGTCCGCTGCGGGTCCCACACCAGGATGCCGGCCTTCGGGCTCACCCACGCCCACCGCTCTGCGCGGGTATCGCCGGCGAGGTCGAAGCGTACGCGGGTCTCGGGCGCGAGGAGGTGGTCCAGCGAGGCGACTCCTTCCAGCGGGAAGATGATCGGCGTGACGACCCGGGGGCGGAGCTTGAGCTTATCAATCGTGGTCTGCACCTGAACCAGCTCCGCCCGCTCCCGGGCGGCGAGGTCCCGCTTCACCTTCAGCAGCCGCAGGATCCCCTCTCCCGCCTCCAGGGTGATGCACGCGTCCGCCCCGGGTCCCAGGGAGCCGTCTTTCAGATCCTGGTCGCGGTCCAGCTCGTAGGCCTTGCGGTAGGCGGCCAGCGCCCGGTCTCGCCAGAGCGGCGCCGGAACGGCGCCGGCGGGATTGACAGACGGCGCGGGCACCTGGGCGGCGAACGGTGTCCCCTGTTCCAGCATCCAGCCGAGGCCCAGCCAGTACAGGGACTTCTTGCCGTCCAGCTCCGTCGCCTTCGTATAGAGCCGTAAGGAGCTCCCAAGGTGGCCTAGCGCCTCCGCCGAGGGCGGCTTCGCGTCGCTGCGCTCCACTTTGATCGACTCGTACGGCGGGAAGTTGGGCAGCGTCCCCGCGTCGTCCCCGGTGCTGCGCGTGCTCATGTCCGCGAGACCGCGGGCGAACGCCAGGCTGTGGATGCGGCCCAGCGTGTAGTATCCTTGCGGGTCCTTCGGGTTCTTCGCGACGTACTTGCCGACGTTGTCGAGCAGGCGAGGGATCGGGACCGGCTGGCCGATCAGGGCGAACCTGGCGGCGGCGGGCAGTACTCCGGCGGCGATCGCGTGAGCGAGCGATAGGATCACGCGGCGAAACGGCGAACGGGTCATGAGGTTTCTCCTGCCGTTCGGACGCGCCGGACGGGGTTGTAGTTACACGGTCGAGAGCCGGAGTGCCCTGCAGCCGGAGTAATGGAGTAGTGGAGCCCTGGAGTAATGGGCACCACTTCCTGAACGCTAGCGGCTACTGCTTCCGTTAAGTGAACACTGATCATGCGTATCCCCTCGCGCCTCCTCCTGGTGCTTCTGTTCACGCTTGGG
>JAJFMS010001157.1 GCA_020696885.1 Armatimonadota bacterium
GACTCGTAGAGGCGGGCAACGGCGAGCGTGGCGATGCCGACCTTGAACCCGTGGGACGGCGCGACCCCCTGGTGAGTGTGGTGCTCCATGTCCCAGAGGTGGCTGAACTGGTGCTCCGCGCCGGAAGCAGGGCGGCTGGTGCGGGACCACTGCATGGCGAACCCACCCAGCATCAGCCCCTCGGCCAACGCGCGGATCGCCGGCTGGCTGCCGGCGCGGACACCGGCGGGGTCCGCGAGGGCGTCTCGCAGGGAGCCCTGGGCGAGCTCCCAGGCGCGGTCGTCGATCGGCTCCACGCCCAGCGCGTCCGCCAGCAGCCAGTCCGCGCCGGCGGTGATCTTGGCCATCAGGTCCGCGTAGCCGGCCGCGTTCAGCTCCGGCGGGGCAGCGGCAAGCACGTCCAGGTCCGCCACCACAGCCTGCGGCGCGGGGCAGTCGAAGGTCTGCTTGGAGCCCTCGTGGGTGATGGAAGCGCCGAACGCGGTGTAGCCGTCCATCGACGCCGCGGTGGCCACGACGAGGTAAGGGCGCCCTAGCCAGTGCGCCGCCAGCTTGGTGAGGTCGTTGATGGTTCCCGAGCCCACGGCAACCGGGATCGCCTCGTGGGCTGCAAGGAACTCGATCAGGCGCTCGGCATAGCCGTACTCGGCATAGAGACCAGCGTCCGTAAACACGTACGGCTCCGGGCACGTGCGTCCTGCCAGCCGGAACGCCTCCACGACCGCGTGTCCTGCCGCTGCAAACGTGTTGGCATCCGCAACGACTACTGCCGGACGGTCGCCGAACTGAGCTTCGAACACCTCGGGGACACGTTGGAGGAGCCCCGTGCCGATCTCCAGGCACTTCGTTTCCCGCGCCAACGTGAGCGCATCCGAGAGGCAAACGGTCTTCAACAACTACCCATCCTCACGAGGCTACTCGTCTATCGAGCGGTAACCCGAACCGGCTGCACCCAGGCGCGCTCCATGTCTCCTTCGCGGATGGAGTTCGGCTGCGCCTTTGAGGAGACGACCACGGCGCGCACGTACAGCTCATCGCCCTTGCAGCGATAAGCGGGGGAGGTGCCCTCCACCTCGGCGAGCACCGTGCCGATGTCCGCGCTGTACTTGCGCGTCACCACGGCGGGCGAGCCATCCTTCTCCGTCACGGTCACCGGCTCGCTCTTCGGGTCGTAGCCCTTGCGGGTGCCGATGAAGCGGGTGCGGTAGGTCACCCCCGACTCCGGCTCGATCTCCAGCTTGATCCCGCGCTCGGTCCGGTCCACGTCCTTCAGGCGCACGCCGGTGGAGGCGTAGAAGTCCCCGGCTTCCATGGCCTGGATGATCCCGCCCGGCGAAAGCGCCTTGGAGCGCACCATCACCCAGCCGCGCCCCGGATTGCTGACCTTGGCGCTCTGCCGGTGGTAGTTGTGGGAGTCGTCCACGGCCACGCCGTAGAGCAGCACGTCTCGCGACTCGGCGATGTGGTTGGTGAGGATGATGTCCCACATCCGCTCCGTGCCGGGCCGCTCCCGCCATCAACTCCTCGGCGGTGATCGCCCAGCCGAAGTTGGGGTGGTTGAGGTGGGGGAACATCGGCTGTCCGGTCCGCCGCCGCTGCTCCAGCACCGCGTCCACGTCGCGCTGGATCACCTCCGTCACGCTGCCGCCGCCCTGCGGCTTCACCAACTCCTTCACGTTGGTGGCGCACAGGTGGATCGGCTTCTTCTCGAACCGGTCCGAGATCTCCTCGCTGGGGATCATCAAGAACTCGTTCGGCTTCTCGAACAGCTTGCGGTACTCGTCCAGCGGCTTGAGCCGCACCTGGGTGGCTCCGCTCTCTTCCCGGGTCTGCACCCACTCCGCCCCGAAGCGGGCCCGGTACTTGTCCAGCGCCGCGACGCCGCCCTTGGACTTCGCCACGTCCACCCACTTGCCGCCTTCCTGGAGGATGTTGTGGTCCGAGATCGCCAGGAAGTTGTAGTCGCGCTGCCGGTACCAGTCCGCGATCATGTCCGGGTAGTTGTCGCCGTCGCTCCACAGGGAGTGGGTATGGAGGTTCCCCTTCCACCAGTGGGGGTCCGCCTTCTGCGCCCGGCTCGGGCTTGCCACCCGGAGACCGCCCCAGGCCAGGGCCACCGCGCCAATGAGCACGGGGTGAAAGACGTTGCGAAGCGGTATCCGGGCCATAAGCTACTCCTACATCAGCTCCAAACCGTAACGGTGGTTCCTTCGCCCCGCGGCGGCGCCGCTCCTGCCGACCTACCTTAACACTCCCAGTGTAACCGCCGCGAGCGATCGAGCATCCTATCGCCAGGCTGTTCCCACCGCAATGAGCTCAATGGGTACGCCGCGCTCTTCCCGGTGCGGGAGGGGAAGGTGTTCTACCGATGGCGGACGGATCGAGGTGCCCTTCGGCGCGGATCGCGAGACGAAGGTAGGGACTCCCGGAGGTCGCTTGACCGGAGTGTTACTCGATCGCCGCAGGGATCACCGATGCCTTATCCGCCCACGCCGCAGGAACCGCTCGTCGAGACGCTTCATGACACGGAGGTCTCCGACCCCTACCGCTGGCTGGAAGCGGCGGATGATCCTCGCGTTCAGGCGTGGACGGACGCCCAGAACGCCCACACTCGCGGCATTCTGGAGGCGCTCCCGGAGCGGGAGGCGCTGCGAGCCCGGCTCACGGAGCTGTTCTCCATCGGCACGCTCACGCCCCCGACCGCGCGGCGGCTACCGAGCGGCGACTGGCGCTACTTCCACCTGCGCCGCCAGGGCGACCAGAGCCAGCCGATCCTCTACCGCCGGGACGGCGTCCGCGGCGAAGACCACCTCCTCATCGACCCGGCCGCCTTCTCGGACGACGGCACCTCCGCGCTGGACTGGTGGTCGCCCTCGCCGGATGGGAAGCTGCTGGTCTACGGCATCTCGCGGAACGGGGATGAGAAGTCGACCCTCCGGATCCGCGACGTGGAGGCCGGGACGGATCTCCCGGACGAGATCCCGCACACCCGCTACACCTCCATCGCCTGGCTCCCGGACGGCAGCGGCTTCTACTACACCCGCTACCCGGAGCCCGGCACCGTGCCGCCCGGGGAGGAGGACTACTGGCGCAAGGCCTACTTCCACCGCCTGGGAGACCCGTGGCGCGATGACCCGGAGGTGTTCGGCTCCGGGCGAGCCCGGGAAGATATGGTCAGCCTCTCCCTCTCGCCGGACGGCCGCTGGCTGGCGGTGGGCGCCTACGTGGGCTGGACCCGAAACGACCTCTACCTCCTGGACCGCACCGCACCGGAGACCGGCTTCGTCCCGGTGGTCGAGAACCTGGACGCGCTCTTCCTGCCGGACGTGCAGAACGACGCGGTCTACCTACGAACAAACCTGGATGCGCCCCGCTACCGCATCTTCCGGGTGGAGCCCGCACGGCCGGAGCAGGAGCACTGGACGGAGATTGTGCCGGAGGGGGAGGACGTGCTGGACGGCCACGGGGTGGTCGGCGGCCGGCTGGTGTGCGAATACCTGCGCAACGCCGCCTCGGCGCTGGAGATCCGCACCCTCACCGGTCAGCGGGAGCGAGAGGTCGCGCTCCCCGCAATCGGCAGCCTCGCGGGCTGGGGCGGGGAGTGGGACGGCGACGAGCTGTTCTACGGCTTCGTCTCGTTCACGCACGCCCCCAGCGTGTACCGGCACACCGTCTCCAGCGGCACGGGAGAGCTGTGGGACCGGA
>JAJFMS010000106.1 GCA_020696885.1 Armatimonadota bacterium
CTCCGCTGCTCCAGAGGTAACCGACCATGCTACTGGAGGCGTTGACGTAATAGCCGGTCACGTCGCCGCTGCTGTTGATGCCGGCCGCCGAGCTGGTGATGGTCGTAGTGTTGAACAGGTTCAGCGCGGTGCAGCCGAAAGCGTTCTCCCACCGGTACGCGTAGTAGAGGCCGCCAGCCGGCTTGTAAGAAGCGCCGGCCACCTGGGCCGGGCGGACGACGCTTCCCAACTCGTCCAGCACCGGGTTATTCAGCGCTCCGGGCAGGTTGCGGGCGCCCAGGGAGCCCAGGTCCGTAATGCTTCGGTCCCGCAAGTCGAGCAGGAAGGCCCGGTTGAGGTCCCCATCTGCGCCCAGGATCTGGCCCGCATCATTGATCCTGGCGCCATTCTGCGGGCTCCAGCCGGAGCCGGACATCAGTTCCCTCAGGTCGGTCATCCCGGCGGGCAGGCCATACGCCGCCACCGGCAGCCACACGAACGGATGCCGATCCCCATTGGGGTAGAACGGAGTAGGCGGCGTGTCCGACATGCCGACGACCTGGCCGAGCGCATTCACGTCGCTCGCGGAGGAGTTGGTGGCGCCTCGCGTGCCGAGATCGACGACGCCGGCCGGACGGCCATACGCCGCGACGGGCAGCCAGAGCACCGCGTGATTGTGGGCCGGGGCAGTCCGGGTGGCGAGGCGCTTCGAAACGCCCGCCACTTGGCCCGACGCATTGATCGCCGCCGCGTTGCTGTGGGTATCGCCGGAGAGGACCCCGAGGTTGGTAACCTGGTACGTAGGGGCCCGGGCGGCCGCCTGTCGGCCCAACGTTAACACGAGGGTGGTGGCGGCCAGCAGGTGCAGAATCCGTCGTTTCATAGTTCGTCTTCCTGGGTTTGTCGGGGTGGCTACGGGACTGTAGCCACCGTAAGCCAACGGTCTGCCAGCAATTTAGCAGACCGCACCTAACAAACTCCTAACAGGTGGTAAGAACTCGAAAAGCGAGTTTTCTCCCGCGTCCCAGGCGCTCGTTCGCGTCTGGTGAGGCAGGTCCAGGCGGATCGGTGAGTTCCAGGCGGAGCGCGTATTTCCCGTCGATGCGCCCCGCACGGCCTCCGCGGCTTGCCGGTCAGACAACTGCTCCAAGAACTGGAAGATCGTCACCAGAGCTAGCCGCCCAGGTAGTGCGAAGGCACACCCATTTTCGAGCATCATGGCTTCTGCTGCAATGCATCAAAAACCTCGATCACGCTAAATAGCGCCGAAAACTATACGCTGGTTATTCCCGAAACTCATACGCTAGCGGACGCCACCTAACCGCGCGGCGTGAACCAGCGCTTCCCAGCCGGAAACCCCGAGGCGGCGCATCACCTCGATGTTCCTCTGGTAGATTTCCTGGGACTCTGGAAATGCCGCCACCGCCCGGTCCATACTCGCCTCACGCAGCAGGTGCAGCATCGGATAGGGTGAGCGGTTCGTGCAGTTCGTCACGTCGTGCGGGGTGGTGTCCGCAAACTGGTAGGCCGGGTGGAAGCTCGCTATCTGCAGCACGCTCGACAGCCCGAGCCGCTTGATGGCCGCGTTCGCCGTGCTGAGAAAGTCACAGTAATCAGGGAACTCCTGGAGCGCCCACGGGTGGATCAGCAGCGTGGTCTCCACCGCCTCCGGAGCCGCGTGGGCCAGGGCGCGCAGCTCGCGCTCCAGGTCGTCGAGCAGCGCACGGTCATTCCGCGCCTGGGTCACCGCGTAGCGAATCTGGCCCTTGACGTAGACGGCCTTTGCGAACGGACAAAGATTGAGGCCGATCACCGCTCGTTCGATCCACGCGTGAGTAGCGGCGAGCACTTCATCCGGAGTGGGGCCGATTTCGGAAGTGTTCATCTTCAGTTAGTTGCCTGGCGAGCCGCGGGTTCACTCGCGGTTTATGATGCCCCGACCCGAGCGGGGCCGCTTTCAGAGCCGGCAGCGTGCATCCGGTGCCCACGAGCAGGAGACCAACCCCACCCATCGCGACGCGGCTGTGGAAGCTCATCACGCCAGGCCGCCTCCGCCAGCCCGCTTACGGCGAGCCCGGCTCCTCCCCTCGGTCCAACCGTGCCTGGCCGAGGCCAAAACCAGCCCCAGCCGGGGCGGAGAGGGACCACCCGCCCTACCCGCTAACCAGCGTTAGAACGTAGGGCGGAGCCTCGGTGGGTCTCTTTCAGGGTCTCCCGGGCTGCTACAGCGTCACGCGGACGAGTGTGGTGTGTCCGGACTTCACCGTAGCGTAATAGATCCACGGCTTCACCAGCGTGGTGCCCTTCAGCATGATCCGGTAGCGACCGGGGGCGAGGTCGTGCTTCTCGCCGCGCCCGTCGCTGTTGGAGATCATCTCCATGTTCCAGTAGACGTACACGGTCTTCCCGTTGTTCTTGGTCTCCACCAGGATGTCGCCGGAGTTGCGGAGCGTGCCAAGCCGGTGGGGGAGAAAATCCGCCTTATAGTCCAGCCGCGGCCCGGGTGGCAGCGTCCGGTGGGAAGGCGTTACACGAGGGACTCGCACGGTACGCGGAGACCGGCGACGAATAACGGGGGGCCGTGGGGAGCCCGTGGCTGGCTTGGGCCCAGACTTTGCCCGGGCGGCCTTCAGCCGGTCTTTGAGGCGCCGGAGATTATCCTGCACCGGATCGGCGGAGGCGGAGGTCGCCCCCGCCAGAAAGAGGGCGCAGGCAGCCCAGGCGATGATCCGGGTGCGCACCATCAGTTATCCTTCTCCAGGTGGTGCAACGCCTCGAGCAACTGCTTCCCTTCCAGCGCTTCTTTGTTGCCCGGATCGGCGGCCAGTACGGCGTCGAGGTGCTGACGGGCGTCGAGGTAGCGATGCTGCAGCGGCAGCGCGGTCCCCAGGCGCAGGTGCGCGTTCAGGTGACCCCGATCCACCTCCAGGGCGTGCTCCCAGGCGCTGATCGCGTCCGCCGTCTTGTTGGCCTCGGCAAAGCGATCTCCCAGGCCCACGAAGAACCGGGCGCCGTCGGCCGGCGTGACCGCCACCTCTACCTGGGCGCCTTCCTGAGCGCGGACCCGGCTGCCCTTGATGTGCCAGTTTCCGTCCTTCGGGTAGATCCGCACCTGATAGGTGCCGGGGGAGAGGCGCACGTCGTCTCCCTGGCGCGCCACGCGGCTGCCGGAGGCAGAGAACAGCTCCAGCCGCAGCTCCGGGTAGGGGTTCTGCCAGGTGACCCGGGATTCCGGTTTCGTCTCCACCCGCACCGGCGCCTCGACTTCAGGACCGTTCGCCGGCGGGGGCGGCTCCGGCGGAGTATTGGTAGCGGGGAGGTTCGCAACGGTGATGGGGATCCCCGGGATCGGCGAGCCGCCGCCGCGAGGGGAGATGTTCTGGATGGTGAACCAGGCCGCCACCATCACGGCGCCGCCCCAGGCGCTGCCGATGGCGACCGCCACGAGGAAGTGGTGCCGGCTCTTGCGCAGCTCCTGGGCCAGCGGCTCCGGAACCGTAGGCGCCGGCGGCGGGGTTAGCCCGTAATCAGAAATGGCAGAGGACCCAACCGCGGCGCTCCCGGCAGACCCGTCCGAGCGGCCCGGCGGCGTCCACGACTGGTCCGCGGCCACCTTGGCGAGGCGCGCGGCCTCCAGCTCGGCCAGCGACCGTCCACAGCTCGGACAATCCACCGCTTCGGTCGGCAGCGCGGCCCAACAGGCGCCACAGAACCGCTGGGGCGCCACGCCGTCCTCCCCACCGGAACGCTGGGGCGTCTCTCCGAGCTCACGCAGGAGCTTCTGGGTATCCCGCAACGTATCCTCCGGCATTGTGTTGGTTCCGACCTGTGGTTCACCTGCCATCGGCGCGATTATCGGCAGCCTGCTGAGCTTCTCTAGACCGTGTTAGGCGGTATTCTCCGCTTCTCCTTGTAGCAGTCAACGAAACGTGCTCAAAGGAGAAGCGGGGCGGAGATGATTGATAACTACTAGATATTAATCCGAGAAGATAACATAAGAACCGATTACCAATGGAGCATGATACGATTGCGCTAATCACTTCAGTTGTAGTTCAGTCGAGTTATGCGAAAGAGTCCCCTCTCCTCCTCCACAGGCACCAAGTTCCTGATGGCCCTCTCCGGGCTGGCCCTCATCGCCTTCTTAGTATTCCACCTGGCAGGCAACCTGCTGGTGTTTGCTGGAGAGAAGCCGTTCAACACCTACGCTAAAGTGCTGGGCGGAAACCCGGTGCTGGTGAACACGTTCGAGCTCTCCCTGCTCGCACTGTTCCTGTTCCACATCTACAAAGCGGTCCGCAACTATCAGGCCAACCGGAATGCCCGGCCGGTGCCCTACCACAAGAAAGAGTGGGCGGGCGGCCCCAGCCGGAAGTCCGCCGCTTCCAGTACGATGATCGTCACCGGCACGCTGATGGTGGTGTTCATCGTGATCCACCTCAAACAGTTCAAGTTCGGCGGCTTCCACGACCATCCCCAGGGCCTTTACGGCCTGGAGATGGCCACGTTCAGCGAGCCGCTGATGGTGCTGTTCTACGTGGTGAGCCTCACCGTGATCGCGTTCCACGTCTGGCACGGTCTCTGGAGCGCTTTCCAGTCCCTGGGCATCGGCAATGCTCGCTACACTCCCCGCATCGCGCTTCTCAGTAAGGTGGTTGCCGTTCTGATCGCGTGTGGATTTGTCACCATCCCGATCTGGGCGTACTTCGTGGGAAGCAAGTGATGACTCTTGATGCCAGGATCCCGTCCGGCCCGTTGGCGGAGCGGTGGGACCGCTTCCGCTTCGAGGCGAAGCTGGTCAACCCGGCCAACCGGCGCAAGTTTACCGTAATCATTGTCGGCACCGGCCTCGCCGGGGCTTCTGCTGCGGCTACCCTGGGTGAGCAGGGTTACAACGTCCTGAGCTTCTGCATCCAGGATAGCCCGCGCCGCGCGCACAGCATCGCCGCCCAGGGCGGCATCAACGCCGCCAAGAACTACCAGAACGACGGCGACAGCATCCAGCGCCTGTTCTACGACACCGTGAAGGGCGGGGACTACCGCTCCCGGGAATCGAACGTGCACCGGCTGGCGCAGGTGAGCGTGAACATCATCGACCAGTGCGTGGCGCAGGGCGTGCCGTTCGCGCGGGACTACGGCGGTCTGCTGGACAACCGCTCCTTCGGCGGCGCGCAGGTCTCCCGCACCTTCTACGCCCGCGGGCAAACCGGCCAGCAGCTCCTGCTCGGCGCGTACCAGGCGTTGATGCGGCAGGTGAACCGGAACATGGTGAAGCTGTTCCCGCGCCGCGAGATGCTGGACCTGGTGATGATCGATGGGCGCGCCCGCGGGATCATCGTGCGGGACCTCACCACCGGCAAGATCGAGCGGTACCTCGGGGACGCGGTGGTGCTGGCCACCGGCGGCTACGGCAACGCCTACTTCCTCTCCACCAACGCCGTCAACTCCAACGTTACAGCAAGCTGGCGGGCGCACAAGCGGGGCGCGTTCTTCGCCAACCCGTGCTTTACGCAGATCCACCCCACCTGTATCCCGGTGAGCGGAGACCACCAGTCCAAGCTCACCCTGATGAGCGAGAGCCTCCGGAACGACGGCCGGGTCTGGGTGCCGAAGAACAACGGAGATCGCCGGCCGCCGCAGCAGATTCCGGAAGAGGATCGGGACTACTACCTGGAGCGGCGGTATCCCAGCTTCGGCAACCTGGTGCCGCGCGACGTGGCCTCCCGCGCTGCGAAGGCGGTGTGCGACCAGGGCCGCGGGGTGGGGGATACCCGCCTGGCGGTGTACCTGGACTTCGGGGACGCCATCCGCCGGCAGGGCGCGGACGTCATCCGGGGGCGCTACGGCAACCTCTTCCAGATGTACCAGCAGATCACGGGGGAGAACGCCTACGAATCGCCGATGCGCATCTATCCCGCCGTGCACTACACCATGGGCGGGCTCTGGGTGGACTACCACCTGATGAGCACCATCCCCGGCCTGTTCGTCACCGGGGAAGCGAACTTCTCCGACCATGGCGCGAACCGGCTCGGAGCCAGCGCGCTGATGCAGGGACTGGCGGACGGTTACTTCGTGCTGCCCTCCACGCTGCCGCACTACCTGGCGGGAGCGCCGCTCGCCAAGGCCACCACAGACCACGAGGCGTTCGGCGCGGCGGAGCACGAGGTGCAGCAGCGCATCAACCGGATCCTGTCAGTCCGCGGGCGCCGCACCCCGCGGGAGCTGCACCGGGAGCTGGGCGGGATCATGTGGGACCACGTGGGGATGTCCCGCAACGAAGAGGGGCTCCGTGTGGCGATCAAGCGGATCGGGGAGCTGCGGGCGGAGTTCTGGCAGAACGTGCACGTGCCGGGCGACGGCGCGGACTTCAACCAGGCGCTGGAGTACGCCGGGCGCGTGGCGGACTACATGGAGTTCGCGGAGTTGCTGGCCCTGGACGCCCTCAACCGGCGCGAGTCGTGCGGCGGCCACTTCCGCGAGGAGATGCAGACCCCCGACAACGAAGCGCTGCGTGACGACGAGAACTTCGCCTACGCCGCAGCCTGGGAATACGCCGGCGAGGGCAAGGAGTCGGTGCTCCACAAGGAGCAGCTCACGTTCGAATACGTCAAGCCCAGCCAGCGCAGCTACAAGTAGACCCCCGGATTATTAGTGTAATGAAACTGAATCTACTGATCTGGCGCCAGTCCGCACCGAATGCGCCAGGCAAAATGGTGCCTTACCAGGCAGACGACATCTCTCCGGACATGTCGTTTCTCGAAATGCTCGACGTGGTGAACGAGGGGCTGATCCGCAAGGGGGAAGTACCGATCGCGTTCGACTCCGATTGCCGCGAGGGGATCTGCGGCATGTGCAGCCTGATGGTGAACGGCCGGGCGCACGGTCCCGGACGCGGGGTAACGGTCTGCCAGCTCCACATGCGCTCCTTCAGCGATGGGGACACGATCGTCATCGAGCCGTGGCGCGCGCGCGCCTTCCCGGTGGTGAAGGACCTGGTGGTGGACCGCAGCGCGTTCGACCGGATCATCTACGCCGGCGGCTACATCTCCGCTAACACCGGCGGCGCCCAGGACGCGAACACGATCCAGATCGCGAAGGACGTGGTGGAGAAAGCCATGGATTCCGCGGCCTGCATCGGCTGCGGCGCCTGCGTGGCGGCCTGTAAGAACGCCTCCGCGGCGCTCTTCACCAGCGCCAAGATCACCCACCTGGGCCTGCTGCCGCAGGGCCAGCCGGAGCGCGATCGCCGGGTGCTGCGGATGGTGGAGCAGGCGGACGCCGAAGGGTTCGGGAGCTGCTCGAACGAAGGCGAGTGTGAGGCGGTCTGTCCGAAGGAGATCCCGATCACGAACATCGCGCGGATGAACCGCGACTACGCGCGGGCTCTGACGCGGTAAGCCGCGGTCTTCAGAGCCGGTGTGCGAGTGCTTCGGTCCGTAATGCGTGCTACGTAATGCGTAAAGAAACCGCTTCCGAGCGTCAGTCCTTACGCATTACGCAGCACGTTTTACTTTTCTGGCAACTCCCACGCATTCCAGCCCTACTTGCTTGTTCTGATCACGGATGGCATCCTCCGGGGCTAGACAACGTTTTGGTCCGAAAGTGCGCCGGGTAAAGAACCGCGGATACCAATCCGGCATTCGCGGTTCCGGCGGTCTGGGTGGTCCCGGGCCGGCCCGCGCTTCAGGAGGACATGACACGATGATTCGACCACTTTCTCTGCTGGCGGTGGCTGCCTGT
This sequence comes from Armatimonadota bacterium, assembly GCA_020696885.1. Next base: position 7,717 of record JAJFMS010000106.1, read on the forward strand.
CTGGCGGCCCCTGTGCTGGCGGCTGATAAAGCAGCCCCTTCGGGGATGATGGGGATGAACCAGCACGGCCCGATGGTTTACGGGATGCATGAGCGGAAGCTGCCCGATGCCTTCTACAAGGCCGGTTACCGGCTGACGCCTCGAGACTACGCCAAGTACCGCGCCGCCGGCTACAGCCGCGACGAGGTGTTCTTGATCGCCAACGCGGCGCGAGCCACGGGGATCGATCCGGGCCACTTCGCGCAGATGATCACCAACGGCAACTACGCGCGACAGATCAGCCTGGAGCACGGCATCTCCCCGAACAAGCTGACGCACGTGATGCCCGAGTGGCGGACCCGCGAATGGGCCGCCGCGGTGAACGAACCGACTTACGAGCGCGAGCGTCTCAACGTCTGGTGGTAGTCGGCGGGCT
>JAJFMS010001158.1 GCA_020696885.1 Armatimonadota bacterium
AGTGGAGGCGGGCGTCCCGGTTGGCGCCGGCATCGTCGTCGCGGACCACCGTGCGGCCGGCGGGATCCAGCGCCCGCAGGAACGGGTCCAGCCGCGAGCCGGCGGCGCGCGCCAGGCAGGTCACCGTGGCCCACTCGCCCTTCTTCAGCGAGAACCGGACCCAGTCCGCATTCGCGTTCCCGGTGATCTGGCCCACCACCGTCACCGGCGCCTTCACGTCCAGCGGCGCGGCCTGCGTGGTGGCCTCGGGGCTTTCCGTGACCTCGGGAAGCGTGCCCACGCAGAAGAAGCGGGCCTCGCTGATGCCGCTCTTTGCCAGCAGGCGGCACTCGACCATGCCGGGCGGCTGGTCCGCGGGGATCGTCACGGTGAGGAACTGCTCGTTCGGCTTCCCCCCGGTCGCCACCACCGCCTGCAGGCGCGGATCGGAGAACCACATCCCGGTGACGTCGCCAAGGTCGGAGCCGGTGGCGCGGATTTTGACGACAGCGCCGCGCTGCCCGCCGAGCGGAGACAGCGCCTCCACCTTCGGCGCGGCCTGAGCGGGGAGGGCGAGCAGCAGGAGCAGGGGAGCCGCACCGACAGCCCGGGCAGCAAGTTGCCGCCCTTTCGCAAGAACCACGCGCTCTGAAAGTTGGGGAAACACAGCACCTACCTCGTGCGAAGGACAGACAACGGTGCTGGGGGTAGCGCCCACGTTGAGCCCGGACCCCGCCGCCCCCGAATCAGGTCATCCTGGAGCAACGCGAAGGATCTCACACGGAGCGTGGCGGCTCCCGAAACCGGCGTACGTGCGGTGCCGAGATCCTTCGCTGCGCTCCAGGATGACGTGCTCCTGAGATGATACCTCGCGCCCCGTGAAGCAGCGGAACTCCTCAGAACAGCTCCGAGACGACCTCGCCCTTGGGGAGGATCGGGACGGGGCGCCCGTCGCCGGTCAGGAACGTCTTGTGGATGTCGATGCCCAGGGCGTGGTACATCGTGGCGTGGATGTCGTTGAAGAACACCGGGCGGTCCCGCGGCTCTTCGGCATTGGCGTCGGAAGAGCCGATCACGCGCCCGCCCTGGATGCCGCCGCCGGCCATCGGCACGGAGAACACCTTGCCCCAGTGGTCCCGGCCCGCGTCCTTGTTGATCTTGGGCGTGCGGCCAAACTCGCCGTACGCGATCACCAGGGTATCGTCCAGCATGCCGCGATCGTGGAGGTCGGTCACCAGCGTGGCCCACGCGCGATCGAACTCCGGGTAGGCGGACTTCACGAAGTCGAAGTGCTTGGCGTGGCTGTCGTAGCCCCGGCCGCCCACCGTCACGAACCGCACGCCGCTCTCCACCAGCCGCCGCGCCAGCAGGCAGCCCTGCCCGGTGGTGTTCCGGCCGTAGGCCTCCCGCAGCTTCTCCGGCTCCTTGTTGATGTCGAACGCGTCCAGCGCCTTGGGGGAGGTCACCAGGTTCAACGCCTTGCCGTAGAAGCCGTCCGTGGCCACCAGCGGGTCGTTCGGGTCGTTGCGTCGCTTCACGGTGCGGTCGAACTCACTCAGCAGGGTGCTGCGGCGAGAGAAGCGGTCCTGTGAGACGCCGCCGGGGAGCTTGACGTCCTTCACGGAGAAGTTCTTGTCGTTCGGGTTGCCTTCCACGCTGAACGGGCCGTCGGCGGCGCCCAGGTAGGCGGCCCCACCGGAGCGGAACTTGTTCGGCACGCACACGTATGGGGGCAAGCCGTTCTGCGCCGCGAGCTCCCGACCCACGATGGAGCCGACCGCGGGATTATCGTTCTCCGGGATGCCCTGCACCGGGAAGTAGCCGGTGGACATCGCGTGCTGCGCCGGCTCGTGGCCGTCGTTGTTGTGCCAGACGGAGCGGATGAAGGAGAACTTGTCCATCACCCTGGCGGACAGCTCCATCGGCTCCGCCAGCAGGATGCCGTCCACGTTGGTCTTGATCGGCGCCCCGGTGGTGCCGCGGTACTCCACCGGCGCGTCCGGCTTCGGGTCCCACGTCTCGAGGTGAGAGGGGCCGCCCTCCATCCAGATCAGGATCACGCTCTTCGCCCGCCGGGAGGGCGTGCCCGCCGCGGCCATCGCGTCTTCCATCCGGAGGAAGTCCGCCAGGCCCAGCCCGGCGGCGGTGATGCCGCCCACCTTCAGGAAGTGGCGCCGTGAAACGCCGTCGCAGCGGCGCGTGTCCCGGGAGCCCAGTCGATAGAACATCCGCTTCCCCTCACTCCCCTACAGGTTGAACATGAACTCGCGCGCATTGATGAGCGCCCACAGCACGTCTTCCAGCACTTCCTTCCGCAGGTACGGCTGGTCCGCCTTCGCCAGCGCGTCCTTCGCGGCCTTCCGCTCGGAACTTCCGCTCGCACTCGCAGGGCGTATCCCGCGCCGGGCGCCCGAACATCTTCAGGAAGTCGTTGTTGAGCAGCTGATCCGGAAGCTGCGCGGCGCGCATGCCGTACGGGGCGCCGTTGAACCGCTGCACCGTGCCGGTGGCGTCCGTGATGGCGTCCAGCAGCGCCTCGGCGGTGAACCGGCGCTCCAGCGCGTGGCTCACCAGCACCAGGTCCGCCTCGTTGCTGGGGGTGGTGGCGGACGCCAACTGGTAGGCGCGGGAGTTGAGCATCAGCCGCATCACGTGCTTCAGGTCGTAGCCGGAGGTCACTACCTCGCGAGCCAGCCCGTCCAGCAGCTCCGGGTACGAGGCCGGGTTGGTGGCGCGCATGTCGTCCACCGGGTCCACCAGGCCCCGCCCGAAGTAGTGC
>JAJFMS010000107.1 GCA_020696885.1 Armatimonadota bacterium
GGCGGGTCGCACCGGGCGACCCGCCTCTCTGCGTACCTGGGGGAATTAACCGCAGTGACGCAGATGCACGCAGATGGGGAAGATCGGCAGGGCGCTGGCGCAACGAGGGCGGGGAGACCACTTCCACGTGACTGCCGTACCCCAGCACCCAGCGGAGCAGGTCCCCTCCCCCACCCACCGTCAGTCGCAGTGTCAGGCCGCCGTCCGGGTGCGCATCCACCTGTTGGCTGGGATGCCAGCTCCGTTCGCGGATCCAGCGCGCCTGGTAGGCGTCAAACCGGAGCACCACCTCGTATGGCTTGTCGCCGCGCTCGGTGACGAAGACGTGCGCCTCGTACCCCTGCGGGGCCAGCTCCGGGCGCGGTGTGAAGCCGCGGTCCAGCACCTCGCACTCAGCGATCCGGGCCAGCAACTGATTACTGATAGGTGCGTAAAAAAGTCGCTCGCCGGATGACCCCAGCGCCTGAAGACCGATGCTCATTCAGAAGGCGCCCGCGCGCAGGGAGGCTTCGGCAGGCGTCTCTCGGACGAATCCGGCTACGCGCCCAGCTCCGCCTGTTTCCGCAGCGTGATGTCCGTGCAGACGCCGTTCATCCGGAGCGGCACGCCGTCGCTGTCGCGGGTTACGCGTCCGCAGCCGAGCACCCAGCGCACGCTGCCGTCCGGCAGCACGATCCGGTACTCCGCGTGGTGATCCGTGCCCTCGGTGAGCGCCCGGTGGACCGACTGCAGCACGCCCTCGCGGTCGTCCGGGTGCATGTCGTTCAGGAAGGCGTCGATCTTCCCGAGGAAGCTCCCCGGCGGCAGGCCGTGGATCCGCTGCAGCGTCTCGGACCAGCACAGGTCGTCGGTGCGGATGTTCCACTCCCAGGTGCCGAGCTCCCCTGCTTTCAGCGCCACCCGAAGGCGCTCCTTGGCTTCCACCAGCGCCGCTCGGGTCTCGGCGCGGGCGGAGATGTCCAGCATCACGCCCCGGAGCTGCACCGGCTTGCCCTTCTCGTTCTTCACCACGTACACGATGTCGCGCACACAGACCTCCCGGCCGTCCGCAGAGACGGCCCGGTATTCGCTGTCATGGTCGTGGCCGGCCGCGGTCTCGCTCAGGCGGAACTCGGGCACCCAGTGCCGGTCCTGCGGGTGGATGAGCCGCAGCCAGAAGTCCGGCTGGCTCAACCACTCCGCCGCCGGATACCCCAGGATGCTCTGCGCGCGGTCGCTGACGTAGGTGAAGCGGAAGGTCCGCGCATCCGCCTCCCAGAAGATCGCCTCGACCCCGTTCACCAGGTCCCGGAAGCGGTCTTCCGCGGCGCGCGCGGTCCGGAACAGCCGGGCATTGTCGATGGCGATCGACGCGTGGGCGGCAACGGCCAGCACCAAGCGCTCCTGCTGCTCCGTGAAGATACCGGCCTCGGAGTGACCGAAGAACAACCCGCCGAAGACCTCTCCGGACCGTGAGACCACCGGCACGGCCAGGTAGCTCCGTACCGGCAGATGGCCTTCGGGCATCCCGTGGTAGGGCGCGTGCTGCCCGTAGCGAGGGTCTCGCGTCACATCATCGCAGCGGACCACCCCTTCGCCCTCGAACGTCGGGCGGAAGATGGCGGTGCTGCGCGGCATGGGAAAGCGGGAGAACGCGTCGCGACTGACACCGGACAGCGTATAGAGCTGGTATGACCTGGCGCCGGCCTGCGTCACGTTGTGAAAGAACGCCCCGAACTCCGCGCCGCTCAGCTCCGTGCCCGCATCCGTGATCACCTGGACCAACCGCTCCAGATCGAGCTCCGCGGACAGGGTCTGCCCGATCCGGTTGATCGTCTCGATGAGCTGGACCTCGCTCGGATCGTGGTCTGCCGAGCGCCGCTGCCGGCTCTCCGCTCCGTAAGACTCCGCAGCGGTCCCCGAGAAGGCGACGAGCTCTTGCAGCAGCTCGGCTTCTTCCGCGGTCCAGGCGCGGCCGGCGCGCTGGATCACACAGCAGCAGCGGGACACCCTCCCATGACGTGCTTCCACGGGCACCGCCAGCACGGCGACCCGGAGCCCCGGAGCAGCGTCCCGAGAACCGGCGGCTGCGCTAGAGGTTGGGCGCCCCGCAAACCGCCAGCAGTCGCCCGGCCGGACCACGTGGTCGCCCAACTCGCGGCCCAGGTCCCGCGCGATGGCGGCGGCCTCGTCCGGCGGGAGGCCGTCCGCGGCCTGGAGCCTCCAGGCCTCCGCCGTCCGCGTGAACACCAGCGCCGCGTCCGCGGACAGCAGGCGGCGCGCCAGCCGGGCCAGCCGCGCCGCCGGAGCTACGGCAATGCCCCGCCCGGCGCCGGCGGCGCTCGATCGGTCGCCGCCTTCCTCGAAGTCAGCGCATGCGGTGGTCATCGGTTCGGCCCAGAGTTAAGATATAGGCGATTGGGAAGCAGCCAGTGCCTGCCCGGTAGTGTGACAAGCCGCCACTCAACACTTTATCCCGTGCAGCGCCGGTAGGTTTGTGAATTACGCACTTCCGGCATGGTTTCTGTAACGGCGTGGGGTTGAGGTACGCGTGGAGTCCACGAAACCGGTCATCCTGGTAATCAACGACGATGAGCCGACCCGGTACTCGGTCTCCCGAATTCTGGAGCGGGCCGGTTATCACCTGCGCGGGGCGGGGAGCGGGGAAGACGGGCTGCGCTCGCTGGCCGACGCACGCCCCGACCTGGTGGTGCTGGACATCCACCTTCCCGGGATCTCCGGATTCGAGGTCTGCCGGCGGATCAAGTCGAACCCGGAAACCGCGGCCATCCCGGTGCTCTACCTCACCGGCTCTTCCGGACCAGCCTCGCCGCAGATGGCGGACTTCGAAACCGGCGGGGATTCCTACCTCACCCATCCGGTAGAGCCGCCGGTGCTGGTGGCTACCGTACGCGCGCTGCTGCGGCTGTACCAGGCGATGTCGGACCGGCAGCGTGCCCGGGCGGCGCAGCAGGAGAGTGAGGAAACGTTCCGGGCGCTCTTCGAGAACGCCATGGACGCCATCCTCATCGCGGACGACCGCTCCGCCTACGTAGACGTGAATCCCGCGGGCTGCGAGCTGCTGGGGCGCACTCGCGAGGAGCTGCTCGGCGCTTCCCTTACGGATGTGGTGCCGCCGGAGCTGCAGGGCCAGGCGCGTCTGCAATGGGACGTGTTCCTGCGGGAGGGGCACCAGGAAGGGGTGTTCGAGCTCCGGCGCGCAGACGGCTCCACGCGCCTGGTGGAGTTCCGGGCGCGCGCCAACTTCCGGCCGGGGCTCCACTTAAGCGTCCTGCGAGACATTACCGCGCGCACCCGCACGGAAGAAGAGCTGCGCGCCTCCCACCGCCAGTTAAAGGAGCTCTCCAACCACCTCCAGGGTGTGCGAGAGGAGGAGCGGGCCCGGATCGCCCGGGAGGTCCACGACGAGCTGGGGCAGGCCCTTACCGGACTGAAGCTCGAGATCGCGGCGATCGTCCAGAGCCTTCCGGCGCGCAACCGCACGCTCATCCCCCGCTTGAAGTCGATGGCGGACGTGGTGGACGGCACCGTGCAGAGTGTGCGGCGGATCTCCACAGAGCTGCGCCCGGTGATCCTCGATGAGCTGGGGCTGGTGCCGGCAATCGAGTGGTTTGCCTCCAGCCTGCAGCGCCGCACCGGGATCGCCTGCCGCGTCACCGCCACCGAGCCGGAGCAGCCGCACTCCCCGGAGATCTCGGTGGCGCTCTTCCGGATTGTCCAGGAAGCCTTCACCAACGTGGCGCGCCATGCCCAGGCCACGGCGGTGTCGTTATCGCTGGAGCACGCGGCGGGAACGCTGACCCTGTCGATCCACGACAACGGCTCCGGGATCGGCGCCGATCAAGTGCAGGACTGGGCCTCGGTGGGCCTGGCCGGCATGCGGGAGCGCGCCGCGGCCCTGGGCGGCGAATTGTCGATTGCCAGCAAGCCCGGCGAAGGCACTACAATCATGGTAGCGATTCCGCTGATGGAGGAGGGCCGGGTTGAAGCGCCAGGAATCGAGTAGAACCCACGCAGGAGGCGCAGCGGCCGTATTGCTCGAGCCACCGCTGCGCGTGATCATCGCGGATGATCACGCCATCGTCCGGCGCGGGCTCAAGCAGATCCTGGAGCACGAGCGAGACATCACCGTCGCCGGCGAAGCCGCCTCCGCCGCGGAGCTGCTGGACCGGCTGGGCGAGGTGCGCTACGACGTCCTGGTGCTGGACATCAACATGCCGGGTCGCAGCGGCCTGGACGTGCTCCCCCAGCTCCGCCGCGAGTATCCGGACCTCCCGGTGCTGGTGCTAAGCGTCCATCCGGAGGACCAGTTCGCGATCCGCTGTCTCAAACTGGGCGCCGCGGGCTACATGACCAAGGAGACGGCGCCGGAAGAGCTGGTGAAGGCGATCCGCCGCGTGCGGAGCGGCCGGCGGTGGGTAAGCGCGGCGCTGGCCGAGGAGCTGGTCCACCTCCTGGAGACTCCCGGGGAGCGGCCGGCGCACGAAGGGCTCTCGGCGCGCGAGTTCGAGGTGTTGCGTCTCATCGCGAGCGGGAAGACGGTAGGAGAGATCGGGGGGCTTCTCGGGCTGAGTGTGAAGACCGTGAGCACCTACCGCACGCGCATCCTCGCGAAGATGAAGATGGACACGAACGCGCAGCTTACCTATTATGCGATCAAGAATTCGCTGGTAGACTAACTAACCTATGACACTTTCAACCAAGCAGCGTGCGTTTCTCCGGGGCCTGGGGCAGTCCCTCCGGCCCCAGCTCCACGTGGGGCACGGTGGCTATACGGATGGCAACCGCTCCGCGCTCGAGGACCTGTTCAAGCGGCGTGAGCTGGTGAAGGTCCGCATCCTGAACACCTCGGACGAGCTTCCGAAGGAGCTCGCCGCCATGGTGGCGGAGGAGTCCGGCGCCCTCGTGGTGGGGGTGGTGGGAAAGACGTTCGTGCTCTACCGCCCGAACCCCCAGCTCAAAGACCGGATCGAGCTGCCGGAGCCGGGTCCGGAGCGAGCCACCGCCGGATCGGGCGGCCGCCGGCCGTAGTCTCACGACGCGTTCGCGCCCTGACCGCCAGCCAAACCGAGCGGTTGCCCGGATTTCGCGATGACCGGACGGTCACCCGCGATGGAAGAAATCCGCTATCGTTCTTTTGCCCACCCACCGCCAGTTTGACAGGACTCCGGCTGTCAGGCCGGCCATCAGTAGAGCAAGCGCAGGACGATCGCTCGCCCGCCTGACAGCGGGACTCCTGTCAATCAGCCGAAAGCACTTCCTGGTTCCGAAGTGCCGTCCCGGAGCAATCGTGCCATAACGCGGCAGGCGGGTTGAAGCGGGGCCTCTCGAACCCCCCTTCCACCCGCCTGGCACGATTCAGGCGCCGCCAGCGGCGAGCCTGCCTCTACTTCGGAACGTTGGCGGCGGCCGCAGCGTCGTTCGTGCCGGCGGTCGGAGGCGGCAGGGCCTTCCCGGCGTTGCTGCCACCCGGCAGATTCGCGGCCGCAGCCGCGTCGTTCACCGGCTCACCCGACTGCGGGGCGGAGTTCTCACAGCCCATCAGGGCTGCCGCCAGAGCACAAGACACCACCGCTAGCCTCATTGTGTAGCTGGATCAGGCCCTCCAACCCTGGAATGGCGCTTGCTCGGTCTCTATACCAGATGTAGGCGTTGCTGGCACTGCGCGACGGCGCCGTTCGTCGCAGATCAGCATCGGCTTTCTGGGGGGAGGATCGCGATGTATCGAACCATGGGTTGGGGGCTCGGCCTGGCGCTGGTCGCAGCCGTTGCGGCGGGGAACGGCGCACGGGCGGCGGAAGCGGAGTGGGAGTCCCTGCTGCCGGAGGTGGAGCCGTCCCAGGCGGCAGTGGCCGGGCAGTGGCGGAAAGCGGGCGGCGCGCTCTCCGTCTCCGCCGCCGAGGGCGCCCGGCTGATGCTCCCCGCAGCTCCCCAGGGCGAGTATGACCTGCGGACCACGTTCACCCGCGGCACTGGCCGCGACTCCGTCGGCCTGGTGGTGGTGCAGGGCGGCCGGCAGGTGGTGTTCGAGGTCGACGCGTGGGGCAGCCACCTCGCAGGCTTCCAGAACATCCGCGGGCGGAGCATCCGGGAGAACCCCACCCGGCGCGAGAACTTCCCGCTGGAGAACAACCGGCGCTACACGATGACCGTGGAAGTCCGGAAGGGCCTGATCCGCGGGCTGCTGGACGGCAAGGAGGTCTCCTCCTACCGCACGGACGGCGGCGACGTGGCGCTGCCGGACCTCTGGTCCCTGCCCTCCCCCACTCACCTCGGCCTCGTGGCCTGGCAGAGCAACACCACCTTCCACGCCGTGGAACTCCGGATGGTGAGCGGGACCGTCGACCGGTCCGCGCGCGCCACCTCGCCGGCGCCCGGCACCCCCGCGCCGCGCCAGCCCGCCGAGAGCGCGCCCAGCCCCGCCAACGCCCGCGGGGGCGGCAAGCGGGTATTGATGATCATCGCGAACCACCACTTCTTCTTCCGCGAGTACGGCGATCCGCGCTCCGAGTTCGAGCGCGCCGGGTTCCGCGTAACGGTGGCGGCCGGGCGGAAGTCGCCCTGCGATCCCCACCCGGGCTCCGGGCAGAACGGCAGCGGCGTCGTGCAGCCGGACCTGGCGCTAAGCGAAGTCCGCGCCAGCGACTATGACGCTGTGCTCTTCTCCGGCGGCTGGGGCGCCTCGGCTTACCAGTACGCTTTCAATGGCCGGTATAACTACGCGCCCTACAACGGTGATCGGGCCACCAAGGCGGAGGCGAACCGGATCATCGGCGAGTTCATCGCGCAGGACAAGTACGTGGCCGCGCTCTGCAACGGCGTCTCCGTGCTGGCCTGGGCTCGGGTGAACGGCCGAAGCCCCCTGTCCGGGAAGCGCGTGTGCGCCCCGGTCCGCGAGGCGGCCGCCGGCATCTACAACGGCCGCCCGGCGCAGCCCTCGTGCCGCTGGCACCCGGAATCCAACGGCGCCATCCTCTCGCCGCCCGGCGCGCTCGGCCAGCCCGGCACCGCCGCGGACGACGTGATGGTAGACGGCAAGATCCTTACCGGCGAGGACGACATCTCCGCGCGGGAGATGGGTCGCCGCCTGGTCTCGCTGCTGCGGTAGAGCCCGTACGGGCGGTGTTCGGTGGATCCCATCGGCCGTTGGTCGTGCCACCGGACAGAAGCCGGCGACCCGATATCCAAGTACCCACGACCTGCGTTCAGGAATCAAACGCCTGAAACCGCAACTCGTCGACCTCGTTGATCCGCATCCAGGCTGGGTAACAGAGACCATGACGGCATTGAGCCCGCGGCGAAGCACGCCGCGAGAGGGTGCTGGTTGACCGCTGGCCTGGAACGGAGAGGAGGCGCACGCCGTGAGACCGATCGAGAAGCTGCTTGGAATGCCGGTGGTAACGGCGGATGAGGGCACCCGCATCGGGATCGTGGAAGGCGTGGAGATCGATCCGCCCGCGGCTCGGATCGCGTACCTCCGCGTAAACCAGAGTGGCCCTGGCGGTCACTCGGTGCTTCCCTGGAGGGAGATCCAGTCGGTCGGGCAAGATGTGGTGGTGATCCGCTCCGCGACCGCGCTGCAGCGGGAAGTGCCGGCGAGCCAGCGCTCGCTGCTGACTCCCCACGTGGGCGACCGTCCCGTGGTAACCGCCAGCGGGGATCGGCTGGGCCGGGTAAACAGCTACGAGGTGGACGAAGTGACCGGAGCGATCGGCCGGTATCGGATCACCGGTCTACTAGCAACGCTCAGCGGCTCCGCGGTCACGTTCCCACCGGAGTCGATCCTCACCTTCGGCCGGGACGCGATCATTGTGGAAGATGCGGTTGCGCGTCGCCACCCGGACACACGAGAAGCGAAAGAGGAAGGCGCTCGGGCCGAACGGGATTAACGCCGGACGAACCGGCTGTGCTGGAGTACGCTAAAGGGAGACGGCTCGACTGCGACGGCCCTCGAGCGGAGTTCGAGGGCCTTATACCGGGGTTAGATGGCTCAAGCGATCCCGTTGATCCGGTCCCGCGGGACCGAGGACTGGCTCACGCGCGCGGCGGAAGATCCGGTGGCGCGGCATCCCAAGCACCTCCCGGAGACGCTCGACTTCCGAGATTCGGCTTCCCGCTCGTGCTGGCTCGGGGCAAGCTGGAGTTCCCGCTGGAGCTGACGGCGCAGGCGCACTACGCCCCGTTCATCGGCGAGGGGCGGTTCCTGGGCACGTTCCACGTGCACCCGAACGGACCCGAAGGCACGGCAGGCGCGGCTGGTAACCCGGCGCCGTTCTTCGACCCGCAAGACCTGGCGAACTCCCTGCGCTCCGACAATGCCGGCTTCCTGGACCTCCTGCTGGCAGGAGACCGGCTCTACGCACTGGTGCGCTCCAACCCGTACCTGTACATCAGCGCGCACCATGTGAACCGGAACCCACTGCTGCTGCAGGAGCAGCACGGGGAGCTGCTGCGACGCCGCGGCTCTCGCGAGCCCGGCGACCCGGACTATGCCGAGCTTTACCGGAAGGCGGGCCTCTACTGGTTCCACCACTACCAGCTCGCCCTCTACGAAGGCGATCCACAGGAGCCGCTAAAGCGCACCATCACCCCGGAGGGCCGCTGGACTTAGGGACTTCGAGCCCCCACCGCAGATGGACGCAGATAGGAAGGGACGCATCAAGGCTGGAAGTCGAGGAGGCACGTCGCCGCAGGTGAGCATCGTCCCATCTGGGGCTAAGTCTTCTGCGGACCACAAAGCTCCAGGAAAGCGCGCGCGGCGTGGCTGAGTGCATCCGGCTGCCAGAGCACCGCGAGGGTCCGAGACGGTGCCGGTTCCGCGAGCGGCAGCACTCGCACTCCCGGCCGCGGCTCGATCGCCAGGCGCGGCAGGAGCGCGATGCCAAGTCCCGCCGCCACCAGCGCCAGCACCCCCTGTGCGCTGCCGCTCTCACACACAACGCGTGGCCGGAAACCGGCCGCCAGGCACGCGGCGTAGAGCGGATGCTCCGGCTCCTGCGCTTCGTGAACCCAGACAAAGTCCGCTTCCGCCGCCACCTCCAGCCGCACCGTCTCACATTGGGCCAGGGGATGGCCCTCGGGTACAGCCAGCGCGAGCGGATCGTCCAGCAGAGGACGCACCTCCAACCCGGCGGCCTCACAGGGCAGGTGCACGAACCCGAGGTCGGCCTGGCCGCCCAGCACCGCCTGCGCCACCGCCCGCGCGGGCCGCAGCTCCCGGACCCGGATCTCGATGCCGGGAAAGTCTCGCCGGAAGCGGGCCAGCCACGGCGGCAGGAGGTGCTGATCCAGCGCCGGCAGCGCACACAGGGAGAGGCGGCCCCGCTCCAGCCCCGCCACCTGCTGCACCACCCGCTTCGCCTCCGCCTCCTGCTCCAGGATCCGCTCCGCCAGCGGCAGCAGCGCCTTCCCGGCGTCCGTCAGCGTCACCCGCCGCCCCTGCCGGTGGAAGAGCGGCGCCCCCAGCTCCGCCTCCAGCTTTCCGATCTGCTGCGAAAGGGACGGCTGGGCCACGAACAGCTCGTCGGCCGCCCGGCTGAAGTGCAGCAGCCGCGCCGCAGCCGCGAAGTAGCGAAGCTGGAATATCTCCATTCAGATACCGTTAGACACAGAGGGACACAGATTGGTACAGAGGGACACAGAGGAGTTAGCCGCAGATGCACGCGGATGCACGCAGATGGGGAGGGGCTAGCGTCGGGGACGAAAAGAGTGCCGTTGTGGCATGACCGCTCCCGGAGTCGACT
>JAJFMS010000108.1 GCA_020696885.1 Armatimonadota bacterium
GGAGAAGTCGGTGGCGCGGAGCAGGGTCACGTTCACGCCCGGGAGAGGCGGCGAGTAGCGGACCTGGAGGCTCGGAACGCGGGGTTTCGCGGCGAGACCCGCGGGCACCGGGACACGCGATCCGGCCATGCGAACCAGCTTCAGGCGCACCCCTTCGCGCATGACCGTGGAGGCGTGAGCGTTCGCCACCTCCGCTTTGCGGGGCTTGGGAACTTCTACGAGGGGTACAGTCCACAGCTCGCTGGGCCGGAACACGTCCCAGAACTCGTACGGCAGGTAGCGGCTGCTGCGCGCCAGCTCCAATTGGAAGCGCCAGCCGGATTCAGCGCGCGGCTGGGGGTCCGGAAAGGCGATGCAGCCTTCCCCGTTCCGGCCAAAATGGCTCACCACGCGGGTGGGGACCCACGAACGGCCGTTGGCGCCGTGAATCCGTACCTGCTGCGGCAGCCACAGGCGAGAGGGCGCCCCGTCTACCATGAGCCGGAGGTCGATCCGGGTCCAGCGAGGCTCGCGTCCGGTCGCCGTGGTACGGAGGTCCTTGCCGCTGACCCCGGTGCGGACCCCGGCCAGCGTGACCTCCACCTGGCCGCTCTTCGGCTCCGCCGTCACTCCGGCGGCGGCGCGCTCCTCGGCGGCGCCCCGGGCGGAGTGCAGCGCGGCAAGCGAGAGGAGCGCGGTGAGCAGCGCTCGATGGCGACGGGTGGACATACTGGTGGATCCCCTGGGTTGTTCGCGCCTGTACAGCCGGCCGGCCTCTAGCCCACGTGGATCATCGGCAGAAGGTGGGGCTGATTACAGGGTATTCGTCGGAGAGACTTTTCGGATTTAGTTTACAAATGAATTGTTCTCTGCTAATATATGGACGTGAACAACGGCTATGACTATCGCACCACTCCCACCATGCGGCTGCTCCGGGCGCTGGTGGAGGCGAACGACTGGCTGCGGAAGCTGGACGACGAGCGCATCCGCACCTATGGCCTGAGCACGGCAGAGTTCGATTGCCTGGTGACCCTGGGGGTGGAGCAACCGCTTCGTATGTGCGATCTGGCACAGCGGTCGCTCCTGACCAAGAGCCACACTACCCAGATCATGAAGCAGATGGAGGCGAAGTCGCTGGTCAACCGCCAGCGCAGCCGCCAGAGCGAGCGAGAGGTGCTGGTCTCGCTGACCCCGGAGGGAGAGGAGCTGTTCAACAGGGTGTATCCGGTCCAGTACGAGTTCCTGAAAGAGCTGTTCGGCAGCCGATTGACCGCCGCCGAACAGGAAGAGCTCACCCGGCTGCTGCGAAAGCTGGCCGACGGGTAGGCGAGCTTTTTATTTGTCAACTATGTTCAAAATTGAACAATACAGGAGAGAACAGATGATCACGATTCGACCGGCCGGCGAGCGCGGCCATGCGGACCACGGGTGGCTGAATACCTACCACACCTTCTCATTCGCGAGCTATCACGATCCGAGCCACATGGGGTTCCGGGCGCTGCGCGTCATCAATGAGGACTGGGTGCGGGCCGGCGCCGGATTCGGCACGCATCCGCACCGGGACATGGAGATCATCACCTACGTGCTGGAAGGGGCTCTGGAGCACCGGGACAGCATGGGGAACACCTCCGTGATCCGCCCGGGCGAGGTGCAGCGGATGAGCGCCGGGAGCGGGGTGACCCACAGCGAGTACAACCAGTCGCCGAGCGAGGACGTGCACCTGATGCAGATCTGGCTGCTGCCGGGTGAGAAGGGGATCAAGCCGAGCTACGAGCAGCAACTGTTCCCGGCCGAGGAGAAGCGGGGCCGGCTGCGGCTGGTGGCCTCGCCCGAGGGCCGCGACAACTCGGTGACCATCCACCAGGACGCCGAGCTGTATGTAACGCTGCTGGAGCCGGGTGAGACCGTCTCGCACGCCCTCCGTCCGGAGCGGCATGCCTGGGTCCAGGTGGCCCGCGGTGCGGTAACGCTGAACGGAATGTCGCTCCAGGCCGGCGACGGCGCCGCGGTCAGCGCGGAAGAGCGGTTGGAGATCACCGGCGCCGAGTCCGCCGAAGTGCTGGTGTTCGACCTGGCCTAGCTTGCCGACCGCCAGGAGAGGTAAGCTCCGGCCACCACGATCGCGTGGTGGCCGGAGGTTCATCGTTGGTGGCGGCTCTGCCCCTCCGTTATTGCGAAGCGCCCGCCGACCCTTTCGGTCTTCGCCGTGTTTCCGTGGCGCTGTGGCAATCCCGAAGGTTGAGCCGTGCCCGGCCTGCCTACTGCGGATTTCGGGCTTCTGCCACCTATAGGTAGTTCGTCCGACCCGTTCAGGAGGAACCCGCACCCGGCCCGAGAGAATCGCTATCCGATGCTGTACCAAACTCCCCGCTACACTCACTGGCGGCTCCTGATAGGCGCCACCGGCGCCAGTCTCTTGCTTGCCGCCGGCGCCGTGGGCCAGGTGCCCCCGCGCGACCCGGCCACCGAGTCGCCCGATGAGCCGGGCGCGATCTGGGCTCCCGCGGCTTCTACCAACTTCGCCCAGGCGAACCGGCCGGCGGAGCGTCCGATCCAGTTCGTGGTGATCCACGACATCGAGGGGCCGGCGGAGTCCGCCGTGCGGTGGTTCCAGAACCCGATGGCTAAAGTCAGCGCCCACTACGTGGTGGGCGGGACCAACGGCGCCCGCGTGTGGCAGCAGGTGAAGGAGCGGGACATCGGCTGGCACGCCGGGAACTCGGACATCAATGGGCGCTCCATCGGCATCGAGCATGACGGCTATGCCTATCGTCCGGGCTTCTTCAACCAGGACCTTTACGAGGCGTCCGCGCGGCTGGTGCGGTCGATCACCGCCCGGTACCAGATCCCGCGTGATCGGCAGCACATCATCG
Organism: Armatimonadota bacterium; assembly: GCA_020696885.1. Next base: position 2,853 of record JAJFMS010000108.1, read on the forward strand.
CGCATGCCGAAGTGCCGCACCCTACCGACCCCACTAAGTTCGGCGGCCGGAGCGCGCACACGGACCCCGGACCGTTCTGGGACTGGGATTACTACATGACGCTGGTACGCAACGACGCCCTCCTGGAGCAGTTGGCCGCGCCGGTGATCATCCACCCCGGGGAGAAGGCGCAGGTCAGCCTGAGCATGACCAACACCGGCGACGAGCCGTGGCCTGCGCTGCCGACCGCTCGCCGCGACTCCGGCTCCGGCGTCGTCTACGTGGGTGTGCGGCCCCAGCAGCCGTTCCCGCTTGCCGCCAGCAGTCCTCTCTACGACGCGCCGACGTGGACCAGCCCGCGGTTCATCGGCACACCGCAGGCGAAGGCGGCCACACCGCCCGGAGGGTCTAGCTCCCTCAGCTTTACGGTCGCTGGCCCGCGAGCGCTGGGGGCACTGGAGGAGCAGCTCCGCCTGGTGCGGGTGTCGGCAGCGCCCCGGCTGCCGGTACCGTTCGGTCCCACGCTTACGCTGCGGATGCTGGTGGAGCCCTGGTCGCTGGAGGTCGCGCCCACTGGACCCGGGTTCGCGGCTCCGGGGTGGCAGCCGGAGTTACAGGACGGGCGAACGGTTCTCTCGCAGCGGTTCGGCGGGAAGCGAGATCAGCCGGTTGCGCCCGCCACGTGGAAAGTGGCCCTGCCGATCAGCGGCGAGTGGGAGATCCAGGCGCGCTGGGAAGGCAAGTCCGGGCGAGCCCGCGGTGCGGTCTACGAGATTGCCGCGGCGGACGGCGCGCAGCAGGTGACGGTGAGCCAGCGGAAGGACGCCGGTTGGAAGTCGCTCGGCCGGTTCCGCTTCGACGGCGCGAAGCCGCAGGCGATGGTGACTCTGTCCGCGGAGCCGAACCGCTCCGGAACCGTGGTGGCGGATGGGCTCCGGTTCGTGGGCCCGTTCCCGGCGGAGACCACGCCCGCGGAGCGAACGAGCGCCAGGTGACGGAGTGATCAGCACAGCGTAGGTAGAACGGTATAGAGACCCCCTCGTTGCGCAATCGGAGTTACCGGTTGCCCTGTGCGCCCTCCCCAGGGCAGGAGTAGCCCCGATGAAACGATTCGTACTGGCGACACTCGCCACCGGCCTGCTGGCCGTCTCCGCCTACGCCGCCGACGTCAAGGTGACCGGTATCCACAACTGCTGCGGTCAGTGTGCGAAGGGCATCAACACGGCCCTTTCCGCCGTCGGCGCCACCAACGTCAACGCGACGTCCACCGAAGTCACCTTCAGCGCGGCTGATGGCGATAAGGCCGTGAAAGCGCTGTTCGACGCCGGCTACGCCGGCAAGGTGACCGGCGCCAAGACCCCCGAGGTGGCCAAGACCGAGCCGACCAAGGCGCTGAAGCTGGACGCGATCCACAACTGCTGCGGCGGCTGCACCACCGCCATCAAGGATGCCGTGAAGCCGTTCGGCGCCACGACGATCAAGCCGAAGGACACCGTGTTCACGATCACCTCGGACAAAGACATCGACGCGCAGGCCGTGCTGAAGGCGCTCCGCGAGGCGGGCTACAACGCGAAGGTCGTGAAGTAACCTTCCACTCCGTTCGGATGTGAGAACGGGCAGGTGCACCGGTCAGTCGGTACACCTGCCCGATTTTGTTGCTCTGGCGGAGCCCACGGTGGGCGTGGTACGGGGAGGTTGCGAGGCTTGGAAGCCTCGCACTCCATACGCGTCGAGCGGCAACCAGGGTAAGAACCCGGTGGGTCCTGGACCTTGTTATCCGGCTTGTCCGACGTGTATGGAGTGCGGAGCTTCCAAGCTCCGCACTGGTCCCGGTACGGGGAAGGTTGCGAGGCTTGGAAGCCTCGCACTCCGTATACTTCGAGCGGCAGCCCCGGTTAGAACCAGTGGGCTTACCGCGCCGGTTCCACGTTGAACTGCTGAATCGTCTTGCTGCGGGTGGTAGCCTGGAGGACCTTCCCATCATCCCCGATGATGAACTCCAGTTGGGATCCGTCCGGCCGCACGTAGATCCACATGATCCCCTCCGTGTCCTTCAGTCCGGGCGCGATGGCTATGAGGCGCACAGTCTTGACTGACGACGGCGCGCCGTGCAGCCGGATCACGTCCAGGAAGGGACGGTTCAGACGCACGCCGGAGGCCGTTGCCTCTGGCTTCGCCGGGGCGGGCCTGGGCGCTGCGGCCTTAGGGAGGTCGGCGTTTGGTGGTTGGCGATCCGGGGGCTGTTCGGCCCGGACGGGGACGGCGGCGGTGAGGGTTAACAGGAAGAGGCCCAGCCCGGCAGTTGACACGTGTTTCATGGCAAACCGCTCCTTCCGCGGGTGCAGGTTGCGGAGCTGCTCGTCCGCTCCTCGTTCTGACTTCCGCTCTACGGACGCAGTTCCCAGAAAACCCGCGAGCGGGAATCCACTGATCAGGGAGATGCTGCCTTGAACGCCCGGTTCACCACGCCGTTGCGCAGGGCGACCGTTTTCTCGGACGAGGGCGGCGACTGCGTGGTGATGAACATCACCGCGCGCTTGCCGGCCGGGTCCGCCACGCCGATGACGGTGTCGATTCCCGCGTGGCCGAAGATCTCCGGCGCGGTTTGGTCCCGCGGAGGTGGTCAACTACACCCTGGCGCGGAAGGGAGCGCGGGTGACGGGCGAGCGCAGCCGGTTGCGCCTCTCGCTGCCCGGCGACCTGCCGCTGACTGCCCTCACCGTGCACCTCACCGGCATCGCCGCGGAGACGAAGGTTCAGCCGCCGCCCGGAGGCCTGGTGTACCGGAAGGGCGACCAGGTATGGCTCACAACGCCCCCGCTCGGCAGCGTGCCGCCAGATGTGGCTCCCGGACTGCAGCGGGTATATCAGGGGCCGGTGGGTGCCATCCGGCTGGAGCGTCCGCACCGGATCGCCGGCGTGCGCGTGCTCCAGATGGGGAAGCCGCAGCCCGGCTTCCGGCTGGCGGTCGATCTCCTGACCGATTTGGGCCGGACCGCCCTTTTCGGCCAGGAGCCCGGCGAGAACTGGGGCTCCTGGCACCTCTTCCCCACCGTTCCTGAAAAGCCCGCTCCGATGGCGAGCGGCGTGGAGGTCAGCGCCGATCCGTGTCTCAAGCAGATGGAGGTCTGGGCGTTGGCCGGTTCCGAGAAGTGAGCGCCAGGTCTACGTGACCGGCGCCGCTTTCCCGGCGGCGAACAGCTTGGCGCGCAGCGGGGTCTGGACCTCGTAGATGGAGCCCTGGCGCTCGTGCTTCGGCAGCGGCGGGCGGATGTCCATGGAGGTCACGCGGTAGGTGGAGGTGGGGGAGCCGCGCCAGACCCGGGCATCGAACGCCTCCAGGTCCGGCACGCCGGCGCAGGGCCACGCGTCCACCGCGGCCAGCTCCAGCAGGAACAGGCGCCGCGGGTGCGGGGAGGTGTTCGGCGCGGAGCCGTGCAGCGTGCGGCAGTGGTGCAGGGTGATCCCGCCGGCGTGTACCGGCACCGGGACGGCAGCTTCAAGATCTACCCCCAACCGGTCCGGATCGATCGCGCCCACGAAGTAGCCGTCCTGGTGGTGGTCCAGGATCGGCCACCGGTGGGAGCCCGGCACCATCAGCATGCAGCCGTTCTCGGGCAGGCAGTGGTCGATGGCGATGCCCACGGCCAGGAGGTCGTCGTTGGTATGGGGATAGAAGGCGAAGTCCTGATGCCACTCGACGGCGCTGCCGAACTCCGCCGCTTTCATGTTCAGCTTGTTGCCGTGCAGGCGGATCGCAGGGCCGAGGAGGTCCGCCACCAGGTCCAGCAAGCTGTCCTTGCGCGCCAGCTCCTCGAAGTAGGGATGCGTGGCCAGCGGCGCCTTGAGCCGGCGGACGCGCGGCCGCTCCGCGGAGTGTGTGGGCTCCAGGTCATAGACGTCCGTGTGGGTGTCGTAGGCCCGCGAAGCCTCCACGAGCTCATCGACCACCGCCCGGGCTCGGGCTACCTCCGCCGGAGTGAACACGTCTTCCACGGCAAGGAAGCCGTTCTCGTGATATGAGCTGATCTGGTCCCCGGTCAACATCCCCCGCTCCTTCCGGTTGCGCGCTAACGGTTCATTAGACCGGGACCGCCCTGAACCCTTCTCACCTGTAATGAGAGACTCCGCACGCCTCACCCGCTCGGACGTCGCGCTGCTGCTGGCGGCGAACCTGCTCTGGGGCTCCACGTATGTGGTGGCGCGCGGGCTGCTGGACGTGGCGCCGCCGCTGGTGGTCGGGTTCTTGCGGTACGCGGCGGCCACGCTCTGCCTGCTGGCGATTAGCGCCCATCGCGGGCCGCGCGGCGGTTCCACGCCTCCGGTGACCCCGGCGGAGCGGCGCTCCGACTTCGTGGCGCTGCTGGTGACCGGCGTGGTCGGGTTCGGGCTGGGGAAGGTGCTCGTCTACGAGGGCCTGGCCCGGTCAACCGCCACCGACGCCGCGCTGATCATCAACCTGGAAGCGCTCTTCACCGCCGTGTTCGGGTTCCTGATCCTGCGCCAGCGCCTCGGGCGGGTGACCTGCGTGGGGCTGCTGGTCGCGTTCGGCGGCGGCGCGATGCTGCTCTGGCCGGACGACAGCAACGGACCGGCGACTGCGCGCACCTTCGGGAACGCGCTGATGATCGGGTCCGTGGCCGCGGAAGCCCTGGCCTCCGTGCTGGGCGCGGGCGCTACCCGGCGGTATTCCGGGCTCCAGGTGACGGCTTACGCCACCTACTGGGGCACGCTTACCCTGGCGGGACCAGCCTGGTGGCAATGGCGGGCGGCGCAGTGGGACCTGAGCTGGCTAACTGCCGGTAATGTAGTCGCGCTCCTCTACCTCGCGGTGGGCGCCACCATCCTGGCCTACGCCTTCTGGTACCGCGTGCTGGAGCGCGTGGACGCCGGTCGCGTGGCGGCGTTCCTCTACGCGCAACCGCTCCTGGGAGTGATCCTCGGCATCGGCCTCCGGGGCGAACGCCCCACCACGGCGGCTGCTATCGGAGGAGCGCTGGTGCTCGCAGGCCTCTGGCTCACCAACCGCCCCGAACCGGCGTCAGACCCGGAATCGTAGCAACCGCCCCCAAGCCTCCACGCCATTGCGAAGCGCCCACCGCTCCCTGTGCCTTTCGCCGTGCTTCCGTGGCGCTGTGGCAATCCCGAAGGTTGAGCAGCGAGTCGCTCCGGTGCTTCGCCGCTTGGCAGGATCCGTGGTCGTTCGGGATGGCCACGGGGCAAAAGACGCCCCTCGCCATGACGGTACTTTCGCTGACGG
>JAJFMS010000109.1 GCA_020696885.1 Armatimonadota bacterium
GGCAACCAGATCATGCCGGTGTCCGAGGTGCGGACCGGGATGAAGGGCTACGGCCTTACCGTGTTCCGCGGCACCAAGATCGAGCGGTTCAGCGTGGAGGTGATCGGCGTGCTGCCGCGGATGAACCTGGGCCAGGCCCTGGTGCTGGCGCGGTGCTCCGGCGGCCCGATCAGCGAGCGCGGCGCCAACCTGATCCAGGGGATGAGCGGCAGCCCGATCTACCTGAACGGCAAGCTGCTCGGCGCGCTCTCCATGGGCAACGGCTGGGGCAAAGACCCGATCGTCATGATCACCCCGATCGAGGACATGCTGGAGGCGCTGGACCCCAAGCTGTCCAAGATCCCGGCGGGCCAGGCCTCCGCAAGCATCAACCCTGGTAACCAGTCGGTGACGGTGGGCGCGGATGGCCGCGTGACGGCTACCCCGATGCCGCCTGCGGAGGTGAGCTACGGCGGCCGGACCTTCCGCCCGCTGCCGGTGGCGCTGAGCGTCAACGGGCTTTCCGGCAGCGCGCTGGACCATCTCACCAGCGCCCTGAAGCCGTACAACCTTTCCGTGATGCAGGGCGGCGGCGGCGCCGGCACGATGGACAAGCCGTTCAAGGCCGAGCTAACTCCCGGCGCCGCGATGGGCGTGGCGCTGATGTCCGGCGATATTGACGTGACGGCGCTCGGCACCGTCACCTACCGCAACGGCAACGACATCCTCGGGTTCGGACACCCGTGGTTCCAGATCGGCGCCGGCGAGTTCGGGCTCACCACCGCCTGGATCCACGACGTCTTCCCCAGCTTCAACGTCTCCTCGAAGTTCTGGTCGCCGGGCGAGCTGGTGGGCACCGTTACCCAGGACCGCCCGTTCGGCGTGGCGGGGGTGGTCGGCAAGTTCCCGAAGATGGTGCCGGTGAGCTGCAGCGTCTCGGACCTCTCCACCGGCCGCTCGCGCACCTTCAAGGCGCAGGCCACCACGCACCCGCTACTGATCGGGCAGCTCCTGCCGATCGCCGTGCAGCAGTCCGTGCAGAACATTCGGCCGGTGCCGGGTGACACGGTGGCCCGGATCAAGCTGAAGGTGGAGACCGACGGCGCCGGCACGATCACGCGCGACAACGTGGTGTTCGATCAGTTCAAGATCGAGGACGCCTGCATCCGCGACGTGACGGAGTTGATGGACATCCTGCGGTCCAACAACTTCCGGCAGGTGCCGATCAAGAGCATGGACGTCCAGGTCACCCTGGAAGAGCGCCAGCCGACGGCCACCGTGGACCGCGTGTTCATGGGCCAGGACCGCTTCGAGCCGGGTGACGAGGTGGAAGTCGGCGTGGTGCTGCGCCCGTTCCGCAAAGAGCCGGTGGTGCTGAAGACGAAGATCCGCATTCCGGAGAGCGCCACCAACGGCCGCGCCACCCTGGTGGTGCAGGGCGGCGCGACCCGCGTGAACCTCAGCCCGCTCCTCAGCGGCGGCAGCGGGCTGCTGTCCACCGCGGCGCCCCCCGATGCCAGCCTGAAGCAGGTGGTGAAGCGGTTCATGGACCGCGAGCAGGGGAGCCAGGTGGTGGTGTACTGCGTGTTCCCCACCGCGGCGGTCAACGTGAACGGCGAGCGCCTCTCCCAGCTTCCGTCCACCATCGTGGACGTGATGCGCAGCACCCGCAGCACCGGCTTCCGGATCGAGCGGGACTACGTGCGCAAGATGCAGGAGACGGATTACGTGGTCCAGGGGCTTCAGATGATGGAGCTCACCGTGCAGAAGCAGGACCACCAGGAGAAGCCGAAGGCCTCCTCCAGCCGCGGGCTGGGCGGAGCCACCGGCGGCCCCAGCATCTCCGGCGGCCTCAACTCCGGCGCCACGGCCGTGAGCGAGGACGACGGGGAGCTGGAAGGCATCTCGGCCCCCGGCACGATCCGCCTGAACGTGGACGGCAAGCCGCGCCTCTATCGCCTGACCCCGGAAGAGGGCGAGGACGAGGGCGTGAAGCCCGAGAAGAAGAGCGACGGCAAAACCAGCCGAAAGGCGGAGAGCAGCACCGTAAAGCCCGCCAAGGGCTCCGCGCTTCCGCCGGTTCCCGCCGCAATCAAGGCGGATGACGAGGAGACGCCGGCACGACCCGCGGCGGCGGACGTGAAGCTGGTGGGTCGCGCGGCTTCGACGTGGCTGCAGACCAGCCAGGCCGATTTCGAGCACGGCACGCTGGCGAACACCGCCGTCACCACGAACGGCGAGGTCCGGCTCGCTCCGGGCCTGCGCCTCCTCCACGAGTCCACGGATCAGTACGTGTGGAGCGTGGCCGGGATGAAGGGCGCCGTCTACGCCGGCACCGGCAACGGCGGCAACATCCTGAAGGTGGAGCGAGACGGCAAATCCACGGTCTTCTTCCGGACGGGCGAACTGGAAGTCCACGCCCTGGTGAAGGACAAAGAGGGCAATCTCTACGCCGGCACCAGCCCGAACGGGAAGGTGTTCAAGATTACGCCCGACGGCAAGGCCACCGAACTGCTGGCGCTGAACGGCAGCGACTCCGCCTCCGATGCGGGCGGGAAGTTCGTGCTCTCGCTGGCGGTGACCGACGACGGCACCGTCTACGCGGGCACCGGACCGCAGGCGAAGATCTACCGCATCAAGCCGGGCGCCAAGGCGGAAGAGCTGGCGATCCTGCCCACGCGGTCGGTCATGTGCATGGTCGTGGCGGCTGGCAACGTGCTCTACGCCGGGACCGCCGAGGACGGAACCGTGTATCGAGTCCGGACGGACGCCACGTCCAACAACGTCACGGTCCTCTATGACACGGACCAGCCGGTCGTAAACGGCCTGGTGCTGGACCCGAAGGGCAACCTCTTTGCGGCGTGTGCCCCGTCCGGGGAGATCATCCGGATCGAAGCAGACGGCACGCCCCGGCAGCACTTCACCAAGGGGAAGGGTGCGCTGTACGGCCTGGTCGCGGACCGGGACGGGAACCTGTACACGTGCAACGGCAGCTCCATCCTCCGCGTGGAAGTGGACGGCGAGGCGACCGTGCTGACCGACCCGCACAAGGGTAACTTCACCTGCCTCGCGTGGGATGACGAGGGCCGCCTGGTGGCCGGCAGCGCCAACGTGGGGAGCGTTTACCGCCTGGCGCCGTCCGTGTCCGGCTCGTTCGAGTCCACGGTCCACGACGCGAAGCTCCCGGCTCGCTGGGGGCGCCTGCGCTACACCGGCGTGCTGCCCACGGGCGGCGTGCTGACCATCCAGTCCCGCAGTGGCAACACGCCGGAGCCGGATCGAGGTTGGAGCGAGTGGGCTGCCCCTCGCAGCCAGGAAGGCGGGATGTTCATCGCCAGCCCGGCCGCTCGCTACCTGCAGTACCGGGTGCTAATGCAGGCCGAGGCCGGCACCCCGGCCATCCGGGACCTGGCCATCTCCTACCTGCCGCGGAACCAGGCGCCCAAGCTCGCGCTGACGGCCCCGGTGGGCGGCGAGATCTGGAAGGGCGCGCAGACCCTGAAGTGGTCCGCCACCGATCCGGACGGCGACACGCTCACCTACGAAGTCCAGTACAGCCGTGATGGTGGGCGCAACTGGAGCCCGGTAGCGGAGAAGGCGACCACCACGACGACCGCCCCGGCCGCCACCGCCGTGATCCGGCCGGGCAAGGCATCGGCCGAAGCGGCCCTCAAGCGCTACCAGGAGCAGCTCGAGAGCGACGGCGCGCTGACGGCCGAGCAGCGCAAAGAGAGCTACGAGAAGGCGAAAGCGCTGGTAGAGAAGTACATGACGGAGAACCCGCCGGCGTCGGTGGAAGCGGCTCCCGCCGCTCCCAAAGCGCCGGAGAAGCCCGGCACGCAGCCGACCGGCGTGACCCGCCAGGCCCAGGTGAGCTGGGATACCAAGCAGGTAGAGGATGGGATCTACATGCTTCGCGTGGTGGCCACGGACAAGGCCAGCAACCCCAGCGAGCCGCTCCTGGCCGTGGCCGTGAGCGAGCCGTTCATCGTTAGCAACCAGGTTCCCGACCTGTTCGTCTTCGAGCGCGGGATCGCGGTGGATGACGACAAGAGCGCCGCCGTCTCCGGCTTTGCGGCCGGCCGTGTGGCGCTGAAGGGCGCGCAGTACCGCTTGGGCACCGGCGACTGGAATGCCATCGAGTCCGAAGACGGCATCTGGGACAGCGCCTTCGAATCGTTCCGGTTCAAGGTCCCGGGCTGCCCCGCCGGTGAGCACACGATGGAAGTGCGGCTGGTGGACGCCGCCGGCAACGCCAGCACCAGCAAGGTGAAGTTCAAGGTGCCGTGATCGAGTAGCACCTCGGGACGTCGTCAGGTAGAGGGATGCAGCCGCGCGGTTGCATCCCTCTACTTCTTTGAACCACGCCTCGGGACTGCCGATGCTGAAGCCATGCAAGCAGCCTCGCCGGCCCTGGTTGTGGACACTGCTACTGCGGCTGGTGATCCCGGTGGTGCTCGTGCTGGGAAGCGCTGCTGGGAACGCATCTCCAGTGGAAGGGTCACGACCTGACCACTGATTGGCGAGTAACACGGACCTCGCCGCTGCCTGTCGGCCTGGTCTGCGCCCCGCGTACCCGGCGCAGCGGGTACGCCTTCCGCCGCGGTAACCTGACCATGGCTCGGGTAGGCGCCTACCGGTTCACGGCGGAGTACTGGGGTCCGTGGGCGGACCTCCCGTAGCGGTAGCGATGCCTCCCGCGGTGGTGGCGACCTCCGCCGTCACTCCTCCGCGTCCTCCGCCTCGATTTGCTGCAGCTTCGCGTGCAGCTCCTCCCGCTCCCCGGGGAACAGGTGCGGCAGCGACACCCAGTACTGGTAGAGCGGATACTCCCAGCAGCAATAGCTCGGCTCCGGCCGGTGGTCCGCCAGCAGTTGGAACGCCTCCCCGATCTGCGGCGAGAACGCCTCGTTCTCCTGTCCGAGCCGGGCCAGCGCCCGGATGGCGGCGATGGTGGCCCAGTCCTGCGGCCCGTGCAGCGCGGAGAGCAGCGCCTCCCGCCGCACCGAGCCGTCCCAGCCCTCGTCCAGGTGGGCGAGCGCGTGCGCCGCCGTCTGCTGGACGCGCGGCAGCCACGCCAGCGCCGTAGAGCCCTCCGGCACCGGCGGCGGGTGGACCATCACCGCGAGGATCTCTCCGGCACGGTCGGGCCCCAGCGCTTCCGCCGCATGGCTCGCGGCGGCCCAACTGCGGTCCTCGTCATAGGGGGCCAGCGCGATCTCCCGGATCTGCTCCACCACATCCGGCGCGGGCGGGGGCAGCGCCGGGAACGGGTCGGTGCCTTCGTAGCGCCAGAGGAGATACCGGACTTCCGTGATCGGCTGCCGCGGATCCGGCTGTGGAATCGCTTCCACTTCCGTCTCTAGTTGGAGGTCCGCTCCCAGCGCGGCCATTTCGAGCTGGAAGGCGAGGGTGTTGCTCGGCGCCTCGATCGAGGAGATGGAGAGCTTCACGCTGCCGCCCGGACCTTGCTCCGCCTGCTCCGCCAGGCTATCCCGGAGTTGCCGGAGCACGTTGGCGGTGGCGTCCACCGGTTCCGGCAGCGCGATCACATACGCCTGGTTCACGAGCTGCTGGGCGCGACCGTTGCCCTTGTTCGCCAGCTCGATCAGCGCTTTGAGGTGGCGCTCATCCTCGGTGAGCATCCACCGGCAGAATAGGGCTGAAGGGTGGGCCCACTCGTGGCGACGCTCCTTCTTCAGCGCGTTCTCATACCAGCCCAGGGCGCGCTGCCACAGCTCGCGCTCGAAGAACGTATCCCCGGCTTCCAGCCGGGCGCTCATGTCCGTAGGGTCCAGCCGGAGCGCCAGCTCGAATGCCTGCTCCGCGCCGTCAACGTCGTCCTTCTGGCGCAGGATCAGGCCGAGTGCGGTGGCGAGGTGCCAGCTCGGCGTGCGCTCCAGGGCCGGCCGGACCACCGCTTCCGCCTCCTCGAACAGCCCGGCTTTGCGGAACAGGCCCGCCCGGAGCATCCCGGTCATGCCGTCGCCGGGGTACACCCGCGCGAAGCGATCGCAGAGCCGCGACCAGCGCCGGATCTCTCGTAGTCTCCGGGCCGAGGTGAGGCGGGCCTCTGGGAAGCGGTTCAGCACCTGGGAGAAGAGGAACAGGCCGGTCTGCTCGGGGAGCGATTCCACGGCGCCGGCCGGCTCCAGCCAATCCAGCGCCCACGCCTCCAGGTAGCGGGAATCCGGCTTCGCGCGCGCTACGCTCGCCAGCAGCTCGCACGCGTCCGCCAGGCGGCCCTCCCGGTGCCAGAGGTAGGCCCGCAGCGCCTCGGTGGTGTAGTAGGCCTCTTCGCCGCGCGGAATCAGCTTCTCGGGGTTCGGTCCCGCGGCAGCGAGGTAGCGGTGCAGCAGGTCCACCCACTCCGGGTTCCCGGGGTCGAAGCCGAGCAGGTTGGCCAGGTGGCTGGCGCCGTGCGCGAGGTTGTTCCCAGCCTCCAGCTCGCCCCGCGCGATGAACCATTCGAAATCCGCGGAGCCCTGGCGGAGTTCGATCGCCCCGTGGTCGCAGCCCTCATCACTCGGGGTTTCCGCGGCTCCGGCCGGCGTCTCGGCGGCTTCGGCCGGGGTTTCCGCAGCCTCGGAGCCGCTCTCCTTCTTCAACAGTTTCCGCCACCAGGACATGCCGGACGCACCTCCGCAGCAGGTCGAGGACGCAGCGGCGCGTGGACGCCGCGGTCGGGGGAGCTTCGCATCCGGCTGTTCCGGAGCGCGGTGGGACCACGCGACAACGGATGCAAAAGCACTGTACTGCGAATCGAGGGGAGCGTCCACCTGGGGTGGGAGCGGCGCGGCGGGCGCCGCTCCCGGTTGCGCGACTACTCGCGGTAATACACGGCCCGACCGGCGCCGTCGAAGCTGCCGGAGTTGCGGCAGCACCGTTTAAAAGCGGCGCCCGGAGCCGCAGGGGCACGGGTCTTCGTTGCCGAGCTTCTCCAGCAGCTCCTTGCCGCCGTGCACGACGCGGAGCCCGCGTCCGACGCACGTCTCGGAGGGGAAGCCCCGGCGGCGCTTACTGATCGGGCCAAAGGCAGTGCTCGTGAGAGCTGCGGTTGCGATTGCGGGACATGATGAGCCTCCGTTTCTGCCGGCGGGCAACTGATGATCGCGCGGGCCGGCCGGCATCACTATCGGCTCGATGCGAGCCGGTGCTAAAGGACGTGTGGGGGTAGTCTGGTTGCCTCACGCCAGAGCGCTCATACCGCCGCCAACTCGGTGTTTATACTTAGCGGCCAAGAGGCCAATCTTAAGCTGTGCTTAACATTCTGATAACTCGGGCGCAACATGGTGCGTCTATAGTTCGTAAGACAGGCAGGCTCTCACGTCAGGGAGGTCTCCACGATGCGCGCTCTACGAGCACGGGTTCCGCGCGGTTTTACGTTGATCGAGTTGTTGGTGGTAATCGCCATCATTGCCATTCTGGCGGCGATCCTCTTCCCGGTATTCGCCCAGGCGCGGGACGCCGCGCGCAAGGCCACCTGCCTGAGCAACATGAAGCAGGTAGGCATTGCTCTCGGGATGTACATCCAGGACTACGACGAGACCCTGTGCGGGGTGACGCACGGTGACTCGTGCCGGGCCACGGGCACTCCCGGGGCGGCGCGCTCGGATGCCTCCTACGTGGGGATGCCCGGCTGGCCGGTGGCGCTGCAGCCCTACTCGAAGAGCGTGAAGTACCTCTCGTGCCCGTCTGACCCGCACAAGGGCGGCTATGCGAAGACCGGTTCGTACTGCTTCGAGGCGCAGTTGGTGCAGGGGAACATCCCGGGCGCCTATGCCGGCATCAGTGCCAGCAACGCGGACCTGAAGCGGGTGATGCCGCTGTCGTACAGCGCCAACTACTTCCTCAGCAACACCCAGGCCACGCCGTACCGGCCGGCGGCGCCGGACATCCCGGGCGGCGTTTCCCTGGCCGCCATCAACCGGCCGGCCGAGGTCTTCTTCATCACGGAGAACGGGACCGATCCAGTGTTGGGCTATGCGGCCTACTACATCACTCCCGGCTACGGAAACACCGCCGCCGCCACCAACCGCTGGGCGATGGGCCAGCGCCACGGGGAAGGCCGCGTGTGGGCCTTCGTGGACGGGCATGCGAAGTGGGCGAACTCCGGGCACGGCGAAGACCCAGCAAGAGCTGATCGACGAATACGCGGGACGCGGCATCCTCACGGATCCGTTCACGCCGTAGAGTAGCGCGGCCACCCTGCGACCCGGCGTCGCGGGGTGGCCGGTGCGCTTCGCCTTACGCTTCCCAGCGGGTCCACCAACCCCCGCGGCCACGGATCCAGGTCTGGAGCAGCGTGAGTAGCAGGCCGCCGGTCACCCCGCTGAATAGGATCGCGGCGATGGTGGGCGCACCGACGAAGCGCCAGACCACTGCCCAGACTGCACCGACCGCCAGTCCGAAAACCGCGCCGACGATGAGCCGGCGGCGGGTGCTCCGGATCAGGATAGCCGTACCGAGCAGGAACCCCGCCGGCACGGCCGGCACCGTTCCCATCATCCCGCAGAGCCGCCACTCACGGAGCCAGGAACTAGGCTCCGGCGTTCCTCGGATCAGTTGGTCGAGGAGAATGGCGGAGAGGGAGCCGAGGCTAAG
>JAJFMS010001159.1 GCA_020696885.1 Armatimonadota bacterium
ACTGGGTAGCTCCCACCACCAGGCTCTGACCGCCATTGGGAGCAAGCAGCGTTAGCGTCGGTATGGGCACCGCGGTGATGGTGAAGTTGGCGTTGCTCGTATCGCTCACGGAGGGCGCGTCGACCGCGCTGATCCGCACGCGCGCCTGGGTGGTGGGTGCGTTCGGGACGGTCCAGTTCTCACTGCCGTCATTGGCGGTGCTGGCCGCGATCGTCGTCCAGGGCGCGCCGCCGGTGGCGGAGTACTCCAGCTTGACGCTGCCCGAGAGGTTGGCGCTGCTCCAGGTGATCGCCTGCGAGGTGCCGGCCGTCCAGCTCTCGCCGCCGTTCGGTGCGGTGACCGTGACGGTGGCGGGAGGCGCCTGGATGGCGAAGTTCGCGTCGCTGGCGTCCTTCACCGTGGTCTCCGATGCGGAAGTCACGCGGACGCGGCCCTGGATGGTCGCCGCGTTCGGGACCATCCAGCTCTCCGTGCCGTCGTTCGCGGTACTCGCGGCGATGATGGTCCAATTGGCGCCACCGTTCGTGGAGTACTCCAGCTTCACGCTGCCGGTGACGTTGGTGCTGGACCAGGTGATCGACTGAGCATTGCCGATGGTCCAGACCTCCCCGCCGTTCGGCGCCAGCACGGCGATTGTGCCGGCCTGCGGGGTCTGGATCGTGAAGTCGCCGTCGCTCGCGTCGTTGGAGGCCGGCTCAAGAACGGAGCTGACCCGCACCCGGGCCTGGGAGGTGACGGTGTTCGGCACGGACCAGGTGTGGGTGCCGTCGTTCGCGGTGCTGGCCACGATCTGGGTCCAACTGCTGCCGGAGTTGGTGGAATACTCCAGCTTCACGTTGCCCGAGATGGTGCTGGTCCACGTGATGGCGTGGGAGCTACCGGTTGCCCAATTCTCTCCGCCGTTTGGCGAAGTCACCGTAAACGGCGCTTCCACCAGGGCGAGGGTGTAGTTGCCGAGGCTGGCGTAGTTGGAATAGCCCGTGGTGAGCGCGGTGCCGCTGCCGGTGCCGGAGACGACGGCGTAGTAGGTGCCTGCGGAAACATCGGCGGTCACGGTGGCGTCGATGCTCGCATCGCTATTGACGCCGGCGAGGTGGTTGTTCTGGCCGTCATACAGGTGGAGCCCGAGGTCCACGTTCGCGCCATTCGCCAGGGCCAGCGTGGAGGCCCGCAGCCGGAGGGTGCCTGCGCCCACCGTCAGCCTGAAGACGTCCTGGTCCGAGGCGGTGGTAATGAGCCCGGTAGCAGTGCCCGCATTCGTGTCGAAGGTGGTGGCGGCGCCGATGGTGTTGCCGTGGTCGTCCGCCAGCAGGGGCGCGCCGTTGGTCACCATCACCGCCAGATCATCTTCCTGGTTGTTGGCCTGGCTATACTCACCTTTGCTCCACTGGGTCACGTTGTGGTAATAGGCGGCTCCCATGATCGGCGCCCAGTCGCCCTGGCCCTCGTAGTATCCCACGCCATTGGTAGTCCCGTCGTGGTTCAGCCCCAGCGTGTGTCCCGCCTCGTGAGCGGCGGCCTCGCCGATGTACCGCGGCACGCTCTGCAGGCGGTCGTGGAAAACGAAACAGGGCCAGTCCTCGCCGGGGAAGACCGCGTCGAACGTACCGATAAACCCCACGCCGCCGCCGGCGGGATACCAGGCCGCCCCCGGGGAAATGACCACCCGTACGCCGTACGCCGCATCGTTCAGGGAGGAGCGCCGGATCGCTTCCAGCCCCGGGTCTTCCGTAGTCACGTCGATGTCGAACGGCGCGTAGTCTTCCGACACACGGAGCCAGGCCGCCTGAATCGCGGTGAGCTCGGAGGCGCTGAAGGTAAGCGGGGAACCATCCGTGTCGAACGGCAGGGAGATAATCGGCAGGCCCCCGTTGTAAGTGCTGTTCCACTGGGTTCCCGTGGTGGTGTGCCCATCGAAGTCCAGGAAGATCTTCCGCTGCGAGCCGGGACGGCTGTGGAGCTGGAACGAAGTGGCCAGCGGACCGACCGGCGCTTCGTCCGGGAGCGATTCGGCGCGCAGTCCGGCCGGCGGCGGGAAGTGACCGCGAGATCAGGGTCTCGCAGCAGGAGGTTGCGGAGCCGCTCGGCGCTCTGCCCGTGCTGAGCCGCCACCTGCGGCAGGTAGTTGCCGAGCGCCTGAATGGCCGACCGGCCGCGCCGCAAGCCCTTCGAGGCAACGGGAGCGACGGACGCTCCCACCTGCGCGCGTGCGTCCCACGCGCCGAGGCCGAAGAGCGTCAGAACAAGTAGAGCTAGCGCCAGCGCGCGCGGGGCTTTTCGGTCCATCAATCACTCACGCAACAAGTGGAAGGACCCCTGCACCATCCGGATCCCTATTGAAACGTCGGAATTTCCGGGAGGGGCGAGACACTGACAGGGTTAGGTTTTCGCACCGGGATGGCCGGCATACCGGATCGGCTAACCCCAGAGGGCAGTCTGCTTACCAGGCGAGGGCGTTTCGGCCATTAGCCCGGCACCGCCGGGGATTCCCAGCCGCTTTACAATGCGGCAAGTTTAGTCGCCATCGTTCATGGGGATGATCGAGAGACAACCGAACGCATTCTCGCGAGCGAGGTTCCGGAGCCCGCGCCGCTTGTCCCACGCCAGGACAAGCGGCGCGGGCTCTCTGCATGGTAGCTGCTCGCCTTAGGGCTCTGCTTCGGCTCCCCACAGTTGAATTCAACCAGCCCCGGCTTCGCACCAAGGCATGCAATGACCCCTGCACTCTTCGAGCGGTTTCAGAACCTGGTCTCCAGGCGGACCGGGTTACACCTCCGCCCGCGCGACGAGGAGGCGGTTCAGGCCACGCTGGCCGCCCGCACGAATGCCCTCCGGCTGGCGGGCGCCGCAGAGTACTGCTCGCTGCTGGAGAGCGGCCACGCTCCCGCGGACCGCGAGTGGCCCGAGCTGGCCGCTCGCCTGACGAACCGGGAAAGCTACTTCTTCCGAGACCTGGGCCAGATGGCGGTCCTCCGGGACCGGATTCTTCCGGAGCTGATCGAGCGGAACCGAAAGCGCCGGACGCTTCGCCTGTTGAGTGCGGGCTGTTCGACCGGGGAAGAGCCGTACACGCTCGCGATCCTCCTGGATCAGCTCGTTCCGCCGGGGGAAGAATGGCAGGTCATCATCCGGGGCACGGACCTCAACGCGGAGGCGCTAGCGGTGGCCGAGCGAGGGATATATTCCGCCTGGTCGTTTCGCGCCTCCGAGCCGGCGCTCCGGCAGCGCTACTTCCAGGCCACCGGTGCGGGGTGGGAGATCGCCCCTTCGATCCGCCGGAAGGTGACCTTTTCGCAGTCCAATCTGACGTATGACCCGCTGCCGGACCCCGGTGCGGGGCTCGATGACATGGACCTGATCCTCTGCCGCAACGTGTTCATCTACTTCGCCCGGGACGCCATCGCGCCGGTGGTGTCCAAGCTGGCGAGAACGCTGCGCACGGGCGGGTACCTCATGACCGGGCACGCGGAGATCGATTCTCAAGACGCCGCCGGACTGAATCCCCGGAGTTATCCGGGCTCCCTGGTCTACCAACGGTCCCACCAGGCGGCTGTCATCAACCATTCCGTTCCATTGCAGCCTGCCGGCCGACCGGTCACGGCACCTGCCTCATTACCACAACCACCGAAGCACGCAACCAAGCTGATCGCCCACGGCGACCCTGGAAGCCAGGAACCCGGCGAGCCCGCGTTGCCGGATACGGCGCGGGCCCTGTATGCGCGGGGAGAGTACGGGGCATTGATCGAGCGCCTGGAACCGCTTGTCCAGCGGCAGCCGGATGACACCGCGGCCCTCTACCTGCTGGCACAGGCCTACACGAATCAGGGGCGGCAGGAGCTGGCCGTGAGTGCTTGCCGCCGGGCCAGCGAGCAGAATCCGCTCGCTGTGGGTCCCTACCTGGTGCTGGCGGCGCTGGCGGACGATCAGAGCGAGCCAGAGGAAGCCAAGCGCCTCCTGAAGAAGGTGATCTACCTATCGCCTACCTGCGCGGCTGCCTACGTGCAGTTGGCCGCTCACTACACCCGCGAAGGCGAGCCGGCGCGAGCGAGCACGATGTGGGCTGCCGCCCACGGGTTGCTGAGAGCACTCCCCACCGACGCGGCCGTTCTGCCCTGGGACGGACCGCTCGCTGGCGAGCTGCTACTCCACGTGGAGGCGCAGCTCACCGATGGAGACTGACCCCGCCAGCCTCTCCCTGCTCACCTTTGGGCTGCACGGCTCGGAGTACGCCGTGAACGCCGATGCAGTCCGCGAGATCGTCTGGCTGCCCGAGTTGACGCCGATCGCGGAGGCCCCGGGCTACGTAGTCGGCGTGCTCAACCTGCGCGGTGTGATCGTCCCG
>JAJFMS010000110.1 GCA_020696885.1 Armatimonadota bacterium
GAACCCGGCCCACCGGGCGACTGAATAGGGTTTCTTTACCGCTGGCTAGGCGGTAGAGAGTAACGGGAGGACCAAGCAATAATGTGGCAGAGGTTCACTGAGCGCGCCCGCAGGGTCGTCTTCTTCGCACAGGAAGAGGCGGCTCGGCTCGGCGAGAACTATGTCGGAACCGAACATCTGCTACTGGGCCTTGTTCGGGAGAGCGACAGCGTTGCTGCGCGGATCTTGGATCGCCTCGGAGTTCCGCTCGGACGCATCCGTGCGGACATCGAGCGGCAGGTCACCCGGGGACACGGTAACCTCGGGCAGGATATGCAGCTCACGCCGCGCGCCAAGCGGGTCATCGACCTGGCTTACGAAGAGGCACGGCAGCTTAACAATAACTATATCGGGACGGAGCACCTGCTCCTGGGCCTGATCCGCGAGGGCGACGGCCTGGCAGCGCGCGTCCTCGTGAAACTGGGAGCGGATCTGGAGCGCACGCGGCGCGAGGTCTACGCGATGCAAGAAGGTGAATCGCAGCAGACCGCAAGCCGGCAGCGCAGCCGCACGCCCACGCTCGACGAGTTCGGTCGAGACCTCACGGAACTGGCGCGCAACGAGAAGCTCGACCCGGTGGTCGGACGTTACAAGGAGATCGAGCGCGTCATCCAGATCCTCTGCCGACGGATCAAGAACAACCCGTGTCTGGTGGGAGAGGCCGGCGTCGGCAAGACCGCCATCGCGGAAGGGCTGGCCCAGCGGATCATCAAGGAAGACATCCCCGAGCCGCTGAAGGACAAGCGCATCGTCGCTCTAGACCTCCCCGGCCTCGTGGCGGGCACCAAGTACCGCGGCGAGTTCGAAGAGCGAATGAAGCGCGTGATGGACGAGGTGCGCCGCGCCTCCGGTGAGGTGATCCTGTTCGTCGATGAGCTCCACACGCTCGTCGGGGCAGGCGCCGCCGAAGGGGCGATCGACGCGTCCAACATCCTGAAGCCTGCCCTGGCTCGTGGAGAGCTCCAGTGCATCGGCGCGACCACGCAGGACGAGTTCCGCAAGTACATCGAGCGGGATGCGGCCCTGGCGCGGCGCTTCCAGCCGGTGCAGGTGCTCGAGCCAAGCGTGGACGAGACGATCCAGATCCTCCAGGGGCTCCGCGAGCGCTACGAGACCCACCACCAGGTGGAGATCGGCGATAAGGCGCTCGAGGCGGCAGCCAAGCTGGCGGACCGGTACATCACGGACCGCTACCTGCCGGACAAGGCCATCGACCTGATCGACGAGGCCGCGTCCCGAGTGCGCCTGCGCTACGCCATGCCGCCGGTGCGGCTCCGCGAGCTGAAGGGTGAGCTGGAACAGGTGGAGCGCGATTACCGCGGTCTGCCGGAGCAGGATCAGTACCTGCGCGCCTATCCGCTGCGGGAGAAGATGAAGACCCTGCAGACGGAGATCGAGCGGGTGGAGCGGGAGTGGCGCGAAGCACGGGAAACCGCGCAGATCGCCGTGACCGAGGACGAAGTCGCGCAGATCGTGCAGAGCTGGACCGGTATCCCGGTGACGCGGCTGGTCGAGGCCGAGACGCAGAAGCTGCTCCGGATGGAAGAGGAGCTGCACAAGCGAGTCATCGGCCAGGACGAAGCGATCGCCGCCGTGTCTCGCGCCGTGCGGCGTGCCCGTTCGGGCCTGAAGGATCCGAAGCGGCCCACCGGCAGCTTCATCTTCATGGGCCCAACCGGGGTCGGCAAGACCGAGCTGGCGCGGGCGCTGGCGCAGTTCCTGTTCGACAACGAGGAGTCGCTGATCCGGATCGACATGTCGGAGTACCAGGAGCGGTTCAACGTGAGCCGCCTGGTAGGTGCCCCTCCCGGCTACGTGGGTTACGAAGAGGGCGGTCAGCTCACCGAGGCAGTCCGGCGCAAGCCGTACAGCGTGGTGCTGCTGGACGAGATCGAGAAGGCGCACCCGGAGGTCTTCAACGTCCTCCTGCAGGTGCTGGATGACGGGCGCCTGACGGACAGCCAGGGGCGCATCATCGACTTCAAGAACACCGTCATCATCATGACCAGCAACGTGGGCGCCCGGGAGATCGGCGACCGCAGCATGATCGGCTTCGGCGAGCGAGAAGCTCGGGGCGGCCGGCAGACGGAGCGTCAGTACGAGAGCATGCGGAACCGGGTGATGGAGGAGCTGAAGCGCACCTTCCGCCCCGAGTTCCTCAACCGTATCGACGACGTCATCGTCTTCCATCCGCTCACGCAAGAGCAGATCCAGCAGATCGTGAGCCTGATGCTCGGCAGCGTTAGCCGCCAGATCGAGCAGCAGGGGATGCGGCTGGAAGTGACGCAGGCTGCGCGGGAGATCCTGGGGACGGAAGGTTGGGACCCGAACTACGGGGCTCGCCCGCTCCGCCGCGCCATCCAGCGCCTCATCGAAGATCCGTTGTCGGAGGAGGTCCTGCTGGGCCGGTTCACCTCCGGGGACACGATCCTCGCCGAGGGCGTGGAAGGGAAGCTCATCTTCCGCAAGTTGGAGATGCCGGAGCTTCCGGACGAGCCCCCGGCACTCGCGGCGAGCGCGGGGTAGCATCGGCGCAGCAAACGAGAAGATGGAGCGGGGAAGGCAGTGCCTTCCCCGCTCTTTTCGTCTGGTGCCGACGGAGTTGGCGATCACCTCTCCCGTGCTTTCGCCCTGCCACCGGCTGATTGCCAGGAGTCCGGCTGTCAGGCCGGGCTTTAGTCGGACAAGCGTAGGACGATCCCTCGCCCGCCTGACAGCGGGACTCCTGGCAATCAGCCCCAAGCACTTCCTGGTTCCGAAGCGCATCTCCGGTTAGTTCGCGATGACCTGCCGGTCACCCGCGAGGGACGAGATCCGTTTCCGACCTTTTGCCCACCCACCGCTAGTTTGCCAGGAGTCCGGCTGCTCCAGCCGGCCTAGTAGCGCGGATGCTTGGGTGATCGATCGCCTACCTGTCAGGCGGGACTCCTGCAATCACACGTCAGCGCTTCCTGCTTCGAAGGGGATGTTAGGGCGGTCTTGAAGCCCATCGGGCAGCACCTACCGGAGACGGCGGCTTCAGACGGAAAGCCGTGCCGACTGATCTCCTGGCGCGGTTGTAGGACTCCGCGAATCCATCCCTCCGGCGGCCTACCGGGCTTAGAGTTTTTAACTGTTCCCCTCCGGCCCGGTGGGGGAACAAGCAGCCCCGGCCTTGGGGTCTAACCGACTGCCGGGCCGAGAGCTGCACTTATTCATCCAATGTTTGCAGACTTTCATTCGTCGCTGTTGTACGTCTCATCCGCAAAGGAGCGTCGTATAAGAACCAGGTCTCACCCGGCCGCGTCCGGGATCGTATCGTCTCGTCTCGCTAGCTGCGTGGTTGCCCTGCTGACCCTCGCCTGGGCGGCGGCCAGTTGGGCCGTGGTACCCCACACCGTGCGCGTCAGCACGGGAATGGAGGGCGCGCCGCCGCTTGCTGCTACCTCGAGCTCGAGCCCCGCCGTCAGCTCGGACGGAGTGTTCACCGCCTTCGTGTCGGCGGCACAGAATCTGGCGCCGGTGGTGCCGGGTACGGCGAACGTGTTTCTCAAGAACCGGCTCACCGGCAGCCTGGAACTGGTCAACCGGCACGCAGATGGCAGCCCGGCCGCCAGCGCCGGATCCCCGGCGATCAGCGCGGACGGTCGATATGTCGCCTTCACCTCGTCGGACGCTGCCCTGGTCTCCGGGGATACCAATGGCCAGGCCGACGTCTTCGTTCGAGACCGCACCCTCGGGACCACGGAGCGGGTGAGCATCGCTTCGGACGGCTCCCAGGCGAACAACTATCTCGGCCGGTACGTAGCGCTCTCCGCGGACGGCCGCTTCGTCGTCTACTGCTCCTTCGCCACGAACCTCGTCCCGAACGACACGAACCTGCTGCCGAACGTCTTTCTCCGGGACCGAGCGCTGAACACGACCGAGCGCATCAGCCCGCAGAACGCAGGCTCGGAGCTCTATCATCGGCTCACCATCAGCGCGGACGGCCGCTACGTGGCCTATACCGGCTACGATCCGGCCGGGATCTTCATAGGAGGGGGACCGCTGGTCCGCCACGTGATGCTGCGGGACCGGGTCACCGGTATACTGGAGAAGCTCAGCGTCTCCACGGGAGGCGTTGCCGCGGAGCAGGAATGCACCGATGTCTCGATGAGCGCGGATGGACGCCACGTGGTGTTCAGCTCCATGTCGAACAACCTGGCGCCGGGGGGATCGCCGTACTGGGCGAAGGTGTTCATCCGTGACCGGGTGGCCGGACTCACGGGGCTGGTAAGCCGGGCGATCCCCGCTTACGCCGGCTCGGGCAGCGGGATGGCCGCGGCGATCAGCGCGGATGGCCGTAACGTGGTCTTTGCGTCGTCAGCGGAGATCGTCCCGAACCGGAGCGCTCAATTCTGGGCTCTCTACCTGCTCAACCTCGACACCGATAGCGCTCACCAGGTGGACGTGGGCGCCGGCAGTGCCCCGAGTGATCGCTCCTTCGATCCGAGCCGGCCGGCGGCGATCAGCGGGAACGGTCGCTTCGTCGCCTTCCCCAGTATTGGTACCAACCTGGATCCCGCCGATCAGAACGCCGGGGTCGATGTCTACCTGCGGGACGTAGCGGTGGACACCACCTGGCTGCTCAGCGCGACCGCGGACGGAACGCAGGGCGTTTCGGGTGCCTTCAGCGCCAACTCGGTCATCAGCGCGGATAGCCAGGTGGTGGCGTTCCAGTCCACCGCGCACAACCTGGTCCCGGGTGACGCGAACCGGGCTCACGACGTCTTCGCCTGGAGCCGTGCGACCGGTGCCATGGAGCTCGTCTCGATTCCGGCTGGTGGCAGTGCTTCGGAGGGTTATGATCCCGATCTCAGCGCCGGCGGCGGGCCTCTGGCCATCAGTGAAACCGGCCGGTACGTGGCGTTCAGCTCCTACGTCACCCTGGTGCCGGGAGACGCCAATAACGAGCCTGACGTCTTCGTGCGGGATCGCGAAGCGCAGACTACCACCCGCGTGAGCCTTGCCGACGGTGGCGCGGAGGGGAACCGTGGGGCCTCGCCGGTAGGCCGGTTGGGGATGAGCGGGGACGGCCGCTTCATCTGCTTCTGCAGCTATTCGTCGAACCTGGTACCCGGTGACACCAACGAGCGGGCCGACGTGTTCGTGCGCGACCGGCTGTTGAACCGCACCGACGGATCTGGAACTGGCCCCGAGCGCGCCGGGCGTTGCGGACGTCTATCTCCGGGACCTGGGAGGTCCGGCTAATCCGCCGACTGATCTCACCGCCACGGCGGACCTTCGCACGGTGCGGCTAACCTGGACGGATCGCAGTGAGGACGAGTCGGGATTCCGCATCGAGCGCCGGACTATGGGTGGGGAGTTCCAGCTTCTCACCGTGACGGCGGCCGGGGAGACCAGCCACGACGACACCCAGACGGAATGGCAAACGACCTACGAATACCGGGTGCAGGCCCAGAGTACCAGCGGAGACTCCCCGTTCACGCCGGCGGTGTCCGTGAGCACCACTCCGCCGGTGCCCGGAGTGCCGACCGGAGTCCAACAACGAGACCGGCTATCGCCTGGACCGCCGGGTCGGCTCCGGCGAGTTCACGGAAATCGAACTCCTGGATGCAAATGCGGCAGCGTTCACGGACAGCAAGCTGGCGCCGGACACCACCTATCAGTACCGCCTCATCGCCTTCAATGCGGGCGGTGAGTCCGCGCCGGTAACGGCAACCGCCACCACCCGGCGGACGCCAGGCGGCATCCTCCACGTGGCCAAGGTGCTGCAGTTCGGGACGGTCAAAGCCGGGAAGAGTAAGACGCTCAAACTGGTGATCGAGAACCGGAGCCGCACGGCAGACCTCCGCGTGACGCTGGCGGTACCGCAGGAGGGAGGCTTCACGGTCGGCGCCGGGGCGGGGCCGCAGTATCTGGCCCCGCGAGGGCGGCTACAGGTTCCCGTTACCTTCACCCCAACGAGCCGAACAAAGTTCGTCACGGTGATCCGGGTGCAGTCCAGTGATCCCCAAACGAGCGAGCAGGAAGCCCGCCTGATCGGGCGAGGCAGGTGATCCGGTAGCCTGTATCCGGCCGAGTAAGCACCGCGGGCTTCGTACCCGCGTTGCTTCACCGACGCTCCGGATCAGGGACCCCAGATCTTGATCCAGTGGTTCCGATAACGCAGGTCAAATGGCATTCCGACGGATTGGGCCGGCATATGGCACGAGACGCAATCGCCTTTGGGCTCAACCCGGCAGACCCGCTGCTTACCCGCCGTGCCGGCGTGGCAGCTCACGCACTTGGCGTTGTAGAAGGTGTCCGGCTTGGGCGACTGATCATGCGAATCGTGGCAGCTCAAGCAAGACAGCTTCCCTTCGCTGTTGGTAAAGCACAGGCTCTTCGGGAGGGCCAGGCCCTGAAGCCGGGGGAGCTGCGAGCGATTGAATGCATCCGAGAGGTCATCCCTCGCCGGGGAGCGGTGGCACTGACCGCAGAGCTGAACGCTCACTGCCTGGGCGCCTAGCGCGGACAGCTTGCCCATCCGGAGGTCTCGATCCCCCCGGCGGGCGGCTTCCACGTGGGCCTGGGCCGGCCCGTGGCAGGCCTCGCACCCCACCCCCATCATCATCGTGCCGGTCTGGAGAACACCGTTGTCTTTAGCGATGACGGTGGTGTGGCAAACGAAGCACTCTTCCACTGACTCCTGCGGGTGCGCGAGGCCGGTCTCCATCACCAGCCCGCCGGTCCGGCTGTTGAGCTGCTGCCCCGGGCTGAACCCCCAGCGGTTCGCCGCAGTGTAAAACGTCAGCCGCAGCTCCAGGCCCAGGTCTCCCTGCTGGCCCAGATAGGTGATCGCGTGCTTCCCCGAGCCAAAGCCAAAGGTGGCTTTGGCACTCGTTTGAGCGGCTTCGGCGGTGGCTACCAGTACGCAGCTCGCGCCCTGCACACCGGTGCGATAGGTGATGCCGCGGTTCGGGTCGCGCACGCTGCTGGGCCGCTGGAAGCGCTCCCCGTGAGATGCTGCGTCCACCCGGGAGAGGGCTCGCGCGTGTTCACTCTTCTGGTGTGCCTCGAAAGCACCGGGGTGGCAGGACGCACAGGCATCGTTGCCCGCGTAGTTAACGAGCTCCGCCGGCGTCACCGCCTTCAGGGTTCGGATCTGGGGAGCGCTGGACCGGGTGCGAGTGCGCTGTCGCTGGAGCGACACGCCGACCAGAGTGCCGACTACCAGCAACACCACCACAGCGATGAGCCACGGGGATACCCGTCGGGGAACCAAGTTCAAAGGCATCTCGGAATACTAATCTGGATCGGACGAACGACCGGCTGCAACCCCCGGCTCCTTCCCGCCTCCGACCCGCCTCTGGGCTAGCCAGCGGGCCGCGCGAACCAATTCGCGCCCCACGGCACGATGAGAACCCGATGAATCGTATCAAGATTAGCGGTTGCCGGGGGTGCGTTTCCCGGTGGAGATCGGCCCATTTCCCCTGTAACGCGATGGCTCGCTCACGGTTCGGATGAATAGACCTGCTTCCCGCTACCTGCCGCTGCTCCTCTCTGTAGGGCTGCTTACCCTGGTAAGTGGCTGCTTCGGCGGGGGCCCCTCCGCTCCTCCAGTTGGCCCCACACCGTCGTCCGACCCATTCGTCGACGTAACGGAGGCCTCCGGCATCCGATGGACCAACCAGCCGCTAAAGCGACCGATGCGCCTGTTGGAGTCGGTCGGCTTCGGCGCCGGTTTCGTCGACTTCGACCAGGACGGGCACCTGGACGTCTTCCTGGTGGGCGCGCCAACCTGCGCCCTCTACCGTAACCAGGGCGATGGCACGTTCCAGCCCGTCCCTGCCAGCGCGGGCCTCGGCGCCAGGGGAGACTGGATCGGCTGCGCCACCTGTGACTTCGATAATGATGGTTGGCCGGATCTTTATGTCACCGGCTATTTGAAGTCGGCGCTCTATCGCAACCGGGGAGACGGTACCTTCGAAGATGTCACCCGCCGGGCCGGGGTGGCGATGACCGGGAAATGGGCCACCGCGGCTACC
>JAJFMS010000111.1 GCA_020696885.1 Armatimonadota bacterium
GCTCGTTCACTTTGTAGAGGTCCCGGGCGCCAGCCACTTCTCGGTGTTGGGGCCGGTCAGCGAACTGGTTGCCGGTAAGATCAACCAGGATACCGGGCCGACGTGCAACATCGAGCTTACCGGGGCGGAAGCCGGCAAGCGCTTCGGCCGCTAGCTGCCAGGGCTCCCTGAATCCCCCGCGAAACACGCGAAAAGACGCGGAAGGGAACGGGGGCGACGCTCCTTGCCATGGCCGCCGGACGAAGGGTTTGGAGTGGGAGGCGTCCGGACCTGGTAGCCTCCCGCCGGGGGGCACCCAGCCCCCGCTCGCCAGACCCCTTGAGCCGCGGGGAGGGGTGTGCTATAATTCCGCCGTTGTCAGGGGGAGATTTAGATGAAGCGAACTTTTCAGCCGCACAACCGCCGCCGCATGCGTGTGCATGGTTTCCGAAAGCGGATGTCTACGGCGGACGGCCGTCGGGTCCTTTCCGCGCGCCGCAACCGGGGCCGCAAGCGCCTCACGGTCTAAACCAGTTTCGGGGGATCACACCTCCGGCACTGATTACCCGCTGACTCCTCTTCGAGCCTGATACGATGCTCCCCCGCGAGCACCGCCTCCGGTCGAACCAGGAGTTTCAGCGGGTTTATCGCGTCGGGCGGTCCTGGGCTCATCCGCTGGCGGCGCTGCACGTGCTGCCGCAGGACTCCGGCCAGCGGTTTGGCATTAGCGTCAGCAAGAAGGTGGGCAACGCGGTGCGCCGTAACCTGGTGCGCCGGCGCATCCGGGAGGCGTTGCGCGCGGCACTGCCGCACCTGAGCCGTGGCTTCGACGTGATCATCGTGGCCCGCAGTGGCGCGGCCGAGGCGGATTTCCAGGCGCTGTCAACCGCGCTGGGCGAACTAATCCGCCGGGCGCGACTCCTGAGGGAACCCGAAGCCCCTCCGGACACGCCCTATACCTTACCGGCAGGCGGGCGTCCCGGTCGCCCGGAGAAACCGCGAGGGCGGGGTGCCCGACCGAAAGCCCCCACCGCCGGCCGGGAGCCGGTACGATGATCTCGCGCATTCTGATCGGCGCCATTCGGCTCTACCAGCGGACGGCACCCTGGCGCCTCCCCACCTGCCGGTTCGTGCCGACCTGTTCCCAATATGCAGTCGACGCGATCCAGAAGCACGGCGCAATCCGCGGCAGCGCCATGGCGGTGTGGAGAATCCTCCGCTGCCAGCCGTGTAACCGCGGGGGCTATGATCCCGTTAGGTAAGGCGGGTAGGTAGGCGAGGACGCGGGCCCTTGGCCTCGCGCCGGTCCGGTCATCGGTGTATACTGGATAGGCTTTTCCTAATAGAGCTGTAGGGCGCATTTCGCGCTGAATACTGACGAGTGACGATGCAACAACAACCGCCGCAGAACCGGCTTGCGCGCCTGCTGCCGATCTTTTTGATCTGGTCAGCAGTTTATTTCCTGATGCTTCACTTCTTCACGCCGAAGCCGGGCCAGACCCCCGAGCAGGGGAAGACGGTCTTGCAGCAGGCCCAGTCGCTGGAGGCGGAGGGCCGCAAGGAAGACCCCAAAGTCTCCCTGGGAGAGCGGGTGAAGAAGCTCGAGCAGGCGGCAGGTAAGTACGAAGAAGTCTCCAAGCAAAAAAAAGATGAGCCGGAAGGGTGGCAGGCCCGCTTCCAGCAGGTGAATGTCTACGATTACCTGGCCCGGCTGGAAAGCAAGACCAAACCCTCCAACACGCACTGGTACGACCAGGCGGAACAGAAGCTGAAGGACATGGAGGGTCAACTCCATGGCAAGCGCGGCACGGTGCAGATCGAGGCGGACGGCCGCGTCGAGTCCAAAGAAGGCGACCTGGGTGAGCTGGCCGGCCAGCGCCTGAACGACATCCGCGCGGCCCGCGATGTGGTGAACCGCTCCAAATGGACCTACATCGCGCTGGACTGGCTGGTGGGGATGACCGGGAAGAACCCGGCCTTCAGCTACGCCTTCGCGCTGGCGCTGGTAGTGGTGGTACTCAAGGGCCTCACGTTCCCATTCCAGCGGAAGCAGTACGAGTACCAACGCGACATGATGCGCGTGCAGCCGCTCATCAAAGAGATGCAGGAGACGATGAAGGGGCGTCCGCCGGAAGAGATCCAGCGCCGGCAGATGCAGATCTTCAAAGAGAACAACGTCAACATGCTCGGCGGCTGCTTGCCGATGCTCGTGATGATGTTCGTACTCTTCCCGGTCTTCTGGATGGTGCGGGACTACGAATACCAGTTCACGAACGCCACGTTCATCTGGATCGGCTCCGAGTTCTCCAAAAGCTCGCCGTGGTTGGCGGACAACCTGGCCCAGTTCGACGTGATCCTGTTCATCATCTACCTGTTGAGCACAATCGGAATGTCGCTGCTCCAGCCGAAGCCGTCCGATCCGCAGCAGGCGCAGCAGCAGAAGATGATGCTGTACATGATGCCGATCATGTTCGGCGTGATGATGTACATGTACCGGTGGTCGTCTGCGTTCATGCTGTACTGGCTCATCCTGAACATCGTGAGCGCCTACCAGAGCTGGATCCTCGGCAGGCAGTTTGGGCTCTTTGGCGGCGGCGGTGCAGGAACCGGCGGTGGGGGTGGAAGCAACCCGATCCAGCCGCCCGCTACCCCCCTGGAGCCGATGAAGGGCCTCGCCGCCAAGCCTTCCGGGGGAGGCCGCAACGGACGCGGCAACCCGCGCGCCCTTCCCGGCCAGGCAAAGCCGAAGGGTTCCGGCCGCCGGGGGTGAACCATTGATCCGGTGGCGCCCCACGGCGCCACCGGATCCCCCACTCTTCCGCGCCTCGAGCGGGACTTGATTTCAACCCTAGGGAACAGAGATGGAACCTGAAGCCACCGTAAACGAGACCGTTGAAGAGACTTCCGAAGAGCCGCTCACGGCCGGCGAAGAGGCCCGCGAGTTCTTGCTGGACGTGCTGGACGCCATGGAGATCGAGTCGGACGTCACCTTCGAGCAGACCGAGGACTCCACCTGGCGGCTGGAAGTGGTGGGGGACGACGCGGGCGAGATCATCGGCCGGTACGGCCACGGCCTCAACGCGCTCCAGTATCTCACCGTGCTGGTGACCCAGAAGCGCACCGGCGAGCACCTGCGCATCACCCTGGATGCGGACGGCTACCGTGCCAAGCGCGAGGCCGCCCTGGTGGAGCAGGCGCGCGAACTGGCCGCCGAAGTGGCCCAGGCCGGCCAGGAAGCGGAGCTGGATCCGCTCTCCGCCTTCGAGCGTCGCATCATCCACAACGCGCTGATGGACCACCCGGACGTGGTGACGTACAGCGAAGGCGTGCGTTTTGCATCGGTGCGCGGGGGAAGCGCCGGGCCGCGCCGGCTCAAAGGATCGAGAAGGCAGCGGCGTGGCCAGGCGGGAACACCACCCGGTAATCTGCGCCATCTCGAACTGCTACGACCGCGCCTTCCAGTCGCTCCAGCTCTCGGAGCACCGTGAGCACCACCGGTACGGCCGGCTCCCACAGGACCACCGGGCAAAACACCTGCACCTTGAAGCCGCCGAAGGTGCCGCCGTCGCAGAAGCCGAGGCCAGCGTCCCCCAGGGCATCGTCCAGGATGGTCTCCACCTCTTCCCGCCACGCCAGGTCTTGCCGGGCCGCCCAACCTTCTCGCCGCCATTGGACCACGATCTGGTGGTACTCCTCAGGCGGGATCTCGGCGAACCCCTCGGCGAACCGGGCCGCCCGGTTCGCCTCCATCTGCGCTGCGGCCAGAGGGTCCGGGACATGGGTGCGCGCGAGCTCTGCCGGGCCGCCCACCGGGCCGGCAGCGATCGAGATCATGCCCTGGAACTGTCGCTGCTCCCAGAAATACAGTCGACCCTCGACCCATCGATACAGCGTCTGCATCCGATGCCCTCACATCCAGGGACCATTTAGCTCCAGCAGCCACGCGCAGAACTCCCCATCACGCTCTTCCGCGGGGATTTGATACACGGTCTGGGCGGTGTCGCCGTCCTGCTCCGTATAGAGGCTCACCAGGTGATGCCGGACCGGATCGGTGCCGTCGAAGCTGCGCTGGACTGGGCTGCGCCGGAATGCCGCCCCCTCGCGCACCGTTTGCCAGAGGTACTCGAACCGCTCCACGTCGATGACCTCTGAACGCCGTACAGTCCGCCCGCCGACGACGTAGTTCCAGCTCGCGGTCCAACGCCCACCCGCATCGCGGGCGAACGTGCCCTGGTAGAGCACGCCGTCCAATTCGTGCAGGTAATCGATCTCGCGCGTCACCGCCTCGTCTCCAATCCGGAAGGATCCTGGAGCCGCTTTAGAGGGCTAGTCCCGCTTCCAGAACTGCCAGAACGGGCGCTTGACCGTGGCTTCGAGCTGCCCGATGGTGGTTTCCTGCTGTTCCGCGAGCTGCTTCAGCCGGTCGAGGTCCCTGCGGAGCAGCTCCATCTCGCGGAGCTGGTTCCGCGCCCCTTCCAGCTCCTGGCGGACGCGCTCGGTCTCCGCCGCCTGCGCTTCCTTCTCCGCCAGGGCGGTCTTCAGCGCGTCCAGCTCCTGGCCCCGGGCTTCGTTGTCGCGTTGTAGGGACTCCGCCGTCTCGGCGAGGGCCTTGGCGCGCTCCAGCTCCCCCTGCAGGTAGCCGAGACGGAACATCGCCTGCTCGTGCCGCTGGTACAGCTCGCCGAGTGCGGCGACCGTGCTGGCCAGCGCGTGCTGCTCCTGGGGAGGTTCGGCTTCCAACGCGGTGGTCGCTGCGGTGGTCGACCCGTTTCCGGGTGCGTGGTCCGATGGTGCGTCGGGCTCGGGCTCCGCGTCTACCAGGTGCGCCTGGAGCACCGGCTCGGCGTCTTCGGCTTCGTCCAGCGGGCCGGTGTTGGAGAGCAGCCCCGCTTTGACCAGCGCCTCGCGCGTGATGCGGTACTCTTCGCCGAACTTCCCCTGGTGCACCGTCGCATCGAGCTGCCCGAGCCGGATCCGCGTGCGGATCGTATTTCGGTGCATCCCCGTCAGACCGGCCGCTTCGCTGATAGTGTAGGTCTGGCTCTGTCGCATCGGTGGAGGTAGGTGGCTTGTGGGCTGAGCCATCGTAGCACACGGCGCGGGTACCGTCACAAACCAGCGGTGCAGAGGTGTGGTATCGTTACTGCCGGATGGACGGCGCGGCTTGGCCCGGATCATGATTTCGGGTTAGAGGAGATGGATGATGCGACTGGGCTGCTCGACGGCGAGCTTTCCGGAAGACCGGTGGGAGATCGCGATCGCCAAGGTGGGCTGGGCCGGTTACCCGGGCGTAGAGCTGGCGCTGCCCGCCGAGCTGCCGGACGAGCAGGAAGCGCAGTCGCGCCTGCGAGCCAACGGCCTGGAGCTTGCCGCCGTCTACGCCGGAACGCTACCGTCCGATTCTGCAGACCTGGAAGCGCTGGCCGGCATCGGGCGCGCGGCGGCGTTTGCGCGGGCGCTGGACGGCTCCGTGGCCGTGGTGAGCGCACCGGCTACGGGAACGCTGGAGGGACTTGCCGCCTCGCTGCGGCTCCTGGACGAGGCCCTGCGCGACCGGGCGGTCGACCTGTGCGTGGTGAACGGCCGGGGCACCCTGCTCGACAGCCTGGACGCACTGCGGCAGCTCTGGGGCCAGCGGCTACCGGAGCGCGTGGGCATCGCGCTCGATCCGGGCCAGGCCCTGCTCGCCGGCTGGGACCCGCTGAACCCGGAGGCACTCCCCGAGCTGCCGCGGCACGTCTACCTGACCGACGCGAACGGTCAGCAGCCGGTCCCCCCGGGCGAAGGCTCGCTCGATGCCGAAGCCCTGGGCGAGGCGCTGCGTCGCTGCGGGTACGCCGGCAGCGTGGTGCTGCGCCTGGAGAACGCCGACCCCTGGGCCGTGGAGCCGATTGTCCGCGAGACCGTCGAATCAGCCACCGCCTGGCTCCTACGCTAAGAATCCGTAGTTCGCCATCTACCCGAACGCTACCATGCCGGTCTTCGATCACCCCCTGGGACTCTTCTCGCTAGCCTTCTCTCCGGAGTGGGCGGAAGACTACGACGCCTCGGCCGGAAGCCTCACGCTGCGCCGCTCCGGCGTGGACGGGATCACCGCGCTCAACCTGCTGCCGCTGGCGATCACCGGAGCGCCCGCGGAGCCGGAGATCCTGCTGCTGGAGCAGGCCCAGCGGCTCGGTGTGTGGGTGCCGCCGGAGGGGATCGTGATCCGGGAGCAGGAGCGGCTCCGGACCGCCGCGGGCGAAGGGCGCCGCCCCGCCCTCGGCGCGGGGAACCCCTCCACACTGCGGTTCTGGGTCTTCACCCGAGACGCGCTGTCGGTGGTCATCACCCAACTGGGCCCCGGCACGGCCCACACCGACTCTCGAGATGCCGCCGACGAAGTGGTGGCCTCCCTCCGGCTGCCGGAGGTGGTGCCTCCCACGCCCGCGGAGTTCCTCACCAGCATCCTGAAGATCATTCACCAGGACTTCCCACAGCTCACCGCCTCCATCCTGAGCGAATGGGAGATCGAGGTCGTGGACGCGGACGGCGCGCCGGTGGGCCGGCTGGGCCTGGCGGACCTGTACGCCGAGGTCCTGCGCAGCCCCGCCGAGGCGGAAGCGCTCGCCCGCCAGCACCTGGCGGGGGCGCTCCTCCCGGGCGACGATCCGGCGGAGCCGGGTTAAAGACGGACTGCAAACAGCAGGTGCTGACCGCCGCTGCTGAAGCTGACGAGCGTCACCCGCTGTCCCACGCGGAGCTTGCGCGGCTCGTAGAGCCGCCCGACCCGGCCGATCACCGTGCTGGGCAGAAGCTGGTACTCCTCGGGGAGGTGCCGAAGCGAGAGGGTCTGGCGCTTCGCGTCGTAGCGGCGCAGCACCGAGGTCAGGACGGTCACGGGAAGCTCCAGCTCCACCTCTTCCGCAACCGTGGAGCCGGCAACCGTAGACACGCGGATCGGGAGTATCCACCCGGACGGGATTCCCGCCGCCAACTGCGCCAGCGTCAGCTCGGTGAAGTCGTACTGGAGGTCCGTGTCGGCGTCTACCTGGAAGGTGACCGGCACACTCTGCCCCTCGGGCAGCACGGTGAGCGTCTTGGCATCGACATCCACCCTGGTAAGGGTGCCGTGCACCGAAGCGACTTCGGAAACAAGCTCCTCCTGGTCCTCGATCTCGAGCCCGACGATCATTCCCGGCGTCAGGCCGCTGAGCTCCGCCTCGGCCAGGAGCCCCGGGTGCTGCCGGACATAGCTCGCTAACTGGCGGAAGGAGACTTCCTGCTCGTCGACCACGTACCGGGTGCCGGATTGGACCGTGTAGAGCGTGTCGCCGAGGTACACCTGGTTTCGCGCCCGCTCCACCCGGAGCACGCCGCGAACGTGGTGCTCCTCCTGGGGAAGCTCATGATCATGGGACGAGCGCGCGCCGTCTGCGGCCAGCAGCAGCAACCCGGCCGCGATTGCCGTTCGAGTAAAGAGGGAGACCATCGGTATCGATAACCTGGCAAAGGGTGGGGAAGCCCAGTATCCCATCGGCTCTCGGTCTCTGTCCAGCCGGGAAGCGCGGGATAACGGGGCACCGCCGCAGGACAGTTGCAGCGGGAGCCGAACCTAACGGAAAGACCGGAGAGCCGTCTGGTTGCCGCCGCTCCCCAACCGTAACCCGCGATGCCCGCTCGCAAGCGGATCCTGCTCCTCACTTCCAGCCTGTGGCTGTTCGCCATCTTGGCCGGGGTCGCTTGTGCGCGGCTGGGCGTGCGCTCGGACGTGCCGTTCTGGGCGATATGCTTCGCCTCCGGGTTGGTGGCCGGCGTGGGGACCCCGCTAGTCACCGGCTCGAGAGACAGGAGCGGCGCAGTGGCGGCGGTCCTTCTGTTCGGCTACGCCTGCATCGGGCTGGCGCGATTCTGGCGGGGGACCGGTCTGGCCTGCTCCTCTACCTGATGTTCTCCGGCTGTGCGTTGGGAAACGTGATCGACGCGCTGGTGTCCCGTCGCCAGGCGGGTCCCGCGAGTGTCGGAAGAAAGTGTAAACGGATGATACAGCGACCCTTCGGCCGTCACTGGCTCTCCCTCCTGGGGCTCTGCAGCGCCCTCACCGCCGGGCTGCTCGCGTCCGCGGTTCCGGCCCAGGAGAAGCGGCCGAACCTCCTCCTGGTGATCGCGGACGACTGGGGCGGCCACTCCAGCTTCACCGGCCAGACGTGGATCAACACCCCCGCCTATGACCGCGTGGCGCGGGAAGGGGTGTTCTTCAAGCACGCGTTCACCTCCAACCCGAAGTGCAGCCCCTGCCGCGCCAGCCTGCTCACCGGCCGCAACTCGTGGCAGACGGAAGAGGCCACCTGCCACTTCGGCATCTTCCCGAACAAGTGGGCGGTCTACCCGGACCTGCTGGAGCAGTCCGGCTACCACGTCGGCTTCACCGGTAAGGGCTGGGGGCCGGGCGACTTCCTGGCCGGAGGCTTCAAGCGAAATCCAGCCGGCCCCGCCTACAGCCAGCTCAAGCTGAAGCCGCCGCATGCCGGCATCTCCAACGTGGACTACGCGGGCAACTTCGGCGCCTTCCTGGCACAGCGGAAGGCCGGGCAGCCGTTCTGCTTCTGGCTCGGCGGCCAGGAGCCGCACCTGCCCTACGAGGACGGCGTGGGGCAGCGGAGCGGCAAGAAGCTCGCGGACGTGAAGCTGCCGAAGTACTACCCGGACAGCAACGTCATCCGCGGCGACTTCCTGGACTACGCCGTGGAGACCGAGTGGTTCGACCGTCACCTGGGGCTGGCCCTGGAGCAACTCGAGAAGGCGGGGGAACTGGACAACACGCTGGTGGTGGTGACCTCGGACCACGGCGCGCCGCTGCCCCGGAGCAAGGGCCAGATCTACGAAGACGGCTACCACATCCCGCTCGCGGTGCGCTGGGGCAAGCACCTGAAGGCCGGCCGGACCGTGGAAGACTTCATCAACGTGCGAGACTTCGCGCCCACCTTCCTGGATCTGGCCGGCGTGAAGATCCCCGCCACCGTCACCGGTCGGAGCTTCATGGACGTGCTGAAGAGCGAGAAGTCCGGCTGGGTGGACACCACCCGCAACCGGATGCTGGTGGGCAAAGAGCGCCACGACATCGGCCGTCCGGACGACCTGGGGTATCCGGTCCGCGCCCTCCGCACGCCGGAGTTCCTCTACGTGCACAACTACTTCCCGGACCGCTGGCCGGTGGGCAACCCGGAGACCGGCTACCGCAACGCG
Source organism: Armatimonadota bacterium (assembly GCA_020696885.1). The sequence continues at coordinate 9,205 of JAJFMS010000111.1, forward strand.
GACGACTGCCCCAGCAAGACGTTCCTGCTCTCCCGCTTCGACGAGTACTACCGGCTCTGCTTCGGCAAACGCCCGGAAGAGGAGCTGTACCGCCTCACCGACGACCCGGAGTGCATCAAGAACCTCGCCGCGGACCCTTCGCTGCTGGAGACGAAGAAGCAGCTTCGCACGGAGATGGACGAGCTACTGAAGAAGGACCAGGACCCCCGCGCCCTTGGCCGCGGCGAGGTGTTCGACACCTACAAGTACACCGGCCCGCGAGCGCACGGCTACGAGAACTTCCTGAAGTACCAGAAGCCCTGAGGATTCTGGATTTGTGACTTTCGATTGGCGATCTGGGACCGATCACGCCTCAGGGAGTGTGGCGTCCCGAAGCGTGTTCCCGGCGTTCATCGAGACTTCGAATCCCAGAGAATCCCGTTATCCTGTCGAAAAGCTCCCCATGACACGCTACCTCCCCTGCCTCCTACCGCTGCTGCTCCTCACCGCCGTCTCCACGGCGAGCGGGGCCGGAAACACGGACACCCGCCCGCGCGTGATCATCGAGACGGACGCCGGCGGGGACCCGGATGACGAGCAGTCCCTGGTGCGGTTCCTGCTCTACGCCAACGACCTGGACGTGGTGGGGATCATCCCCAATCGCCTTCACGCGCGGCCCGGGGAGAACCTGAACACGGAGCGCACCGGCATGGGGATCGTCCGGCGGCAGCTCAACGCCTACAAAGAGTGCTATCCCAACCTGGTGAAGCACGACTCCCGCTACCCGAAGCCGGAGCAGCTCTGGAAGCGGACCGTCTCCGGCCTGGAAGACACCGACGAGGGCGTGAAGCTGCTGATCGCCGCGGTGGACCGCCCGGAACCGCGCCCGCTCTGGTTCTGCAACTGGGGCACCGACGACGAGTCCGCCCCGAGCTGCCTCAAGCGCGCTCTGGACCAGGTGCTCCGCGAGCGCGGCCCCAAGGGGTACGCGCGGTTCAAGAGCCGCATCCGGCTGGCGTCCGCGGATAAGTTCGGCGATCACACCGAGACGATCCAGCCGCCGTTCTCGCTCTGGGTGGACACCTTCCGGCCGGAGCTGGAGCGCCGCCGCTGGTATCACCGCTTCAGCGCGATCACCGCCACCGCGGGCGGGTTCGACATTCAGCGGGACGTGCTCACGGGCCACGGCCCGCTCGGCGCGCTCTACCCCACCAACACCACCCACAAGCAGAAGGAGGGCGACACAATGTCGTTCCTCTACCTGGTGCCCACCGGCATGAACGACCCGGAACACCCGGAGTGGGGTAGCTGGGCGGGCCGCTACGGGCGGATGGAGACCGTTCCGGACAAGCCCTACTACTGGGCCAACGTGAAGGACACCTGGGAAGGGTCCACCCACCGGGAGAACACCCTGAAGCGCTGGGCCGTGGACTTGCAGAACGACTTCCGCACCCGGCTGGAGTGGTGCGTGAAGGACTTCGAGCACGCCAACCATCCGCCGGTGGCGAAGGTCCGCGGCGAACTGATCCGCACAGTGCGGCCGGGAGAGACGGTGACCCTGGACGCCTCCGGCTCCTCGGACCCGGACCGCCAGCCGCTGCGCCTGAACTGGACCTTCTACCCGGAGCCGGGCACCTATCGCGGCGAGCCGCCGGTCCTCTCCGGCTCCGGTCCCGGCGTCTCCACCTTCGAAGCGCCCCGGATCACCGCGCCCGCGGAGCTCCACTTCATCCTCACCGCCACGGACGACGGCGCCCCCGCCCTCACGCGCTACCGCCGGGTGATTGTGAAGGTGCAGCCGCGCAAGTAGCCTGGCCCCTGGTGCGCGTCGATAGCCCGCAACTCGTGAACGAGGTACATGGAGGTGCGGAGCTTCCAAGCTCCGCGTGCTCTCCTATGCACCTGGTTCGACAGTCACCTGCGTGTAACTTGACGGTCGAAACGCTTACCGGGATAACCTGAGCAAGGCGGATGGTAGCCGCCGTGCCTGGAGAGCGGCGTGTATCTCAAGAAGAGCCGGATTCGGAACGTCAAGTGCTTCGAGGACTTCGAGCTCG
>JAJFMS010001160.1 GCA_020696885.1 Armatimonadota bacterium
GGCCGATTACCTGCTGGCTCCGGTAAAGCTGGTCGAGGCTGCGGCGGAAGGTGCTGGCGGTGGCGTGCGCGGCGCGGGCATGCCCCTGGCGGAGGAGCGATTGCCGGCGCTCGAGGCGCATCCCGTGCTGCCAGAGCTCCACGCAAAGCAGCACGGTGAGAAGCCCGAGCAGGGTGTAGAGCAGGCGGCCGCGCAGGGAGTGAAGCTCACGGCTGAAGATGTGCCGCAGCCACGTGATCACGATCCGGAGCGTGTAGGGAATCCGCACTCGATTAGGTTTGCCGAGTCTCACCGTTACCCCGTGTCAGCCCCGCCAGCGGCGCCCGGACGAGGGCGGCTGCGGGGGTACGAGCAGCTCATCCCACCTCACCGGGTTAGACGCTCGCCTGTCCAACTGGTTCCCCAGTACCGGTTGGCGCCGTACATCCAGGCCGGCAGGCATCGACCGGACGAGCGGTTAGCGTGCGTCCGAGTCGGCGGTTCAGCGGCTGCATTATTCGTTTACCGCCGCCTACCGGTGCCTGAAACTGACCTAGCCGACTCCCCAGTACTCGTAGACCAGGCGGGCGATGTGGCGGATGGCGCCTTCTGCGGCCACTTCCGGGATGTCTCGGGTGAGCACCGCGAGGACCAGAGGCCCGGACGGCGCGTAGATGATGCCGATGTCGTGACAGGCGGTGGAGATGGAGCCGGTCTTGTTGGCGACCAGAGTATCCGGCGGCAGCAGCTTTGGGATCCGGCTGTCGAACTGCTGCTTCCGCATGATCGCGAGGATTCGCTCACAGGCGGCGGGGCTGACCACGGCGCGTCGCTCGACGGCCAGGAGCAGGTCCGCGAGCTCGCCCGCCGTGGCCCAGTTGTCGAGGCCACGGTCCCTGGCTTCGAAGTCGTAGAACTTGCGCTGGAGCTGGGTGCGGGTGAGGCCTAGCCCAGCCAGGCGCGCGTTGATCCGTTCGCAGCCGAGCCGCTCGATCAGCATGTTCGAGGCGGTGTTGTCGCTCACGGTAATCATCAGGTGCGCGAGATCGTCCAGCGTGAGCTCCAGGCCCGCATGGAGCATGGAGAGCACGCCGCTGCCATCCACGCGGTCCGCGTCCCGCAGCACGGCGCGGTCGTCCAGCCGCAGGTCGCCGGCTTCGACCCGTGCCATCAACTCCACGAGGATCGGGACCTTGATCACGCTGGCGGAGGGGAAGACCACGTCCGCGCGCAGGTCCAACGCCCGCTTCCGGTTCACGTCCCGCACCGCCACCGCCACCACGCCATCCACTGCAGCGGCGATCTCTTCGATGCCGCGGATCAGCTGCGCATCGGTGCTCATTTCTTCTCGCCCTTTCCGCCTGCGGTCGGCTGCGATGTGGGAGCTACCACGGCCAGGGAGTAGTGCGCCGGGTCCAGGTACTTCTGGGCCACGCGCAGCACGTCCGCCTGGGTGACCTTCCGCACCTGCTGCACGAAATTCCGGCGGTAGTCGTAGCCGAGGCCGTGGTACTGCACGGCGTCCAGGTAGGCGGCCAGGTCTGCGTTAGTCTGGAAGTTGAAGACGTAGCTGTTCGCCAGGTAGGCCACCGCCTCTTGGAGCTCCGTCTCGGTGACCGGTGCGGTGCGCATCTTCCGGATCTCCGTGAGCAGGGCGGCGATCGCCTTCTTCTCGTTCTTCGGGTCAGTTCCCAGCGCCGCCACGAAGACGCCCGGCTCCCGGCCGGAGCTGCGGGTGATGCTGGAGCCGACGCCGTAGGCGAGGCCCTGGACGTCCCGGAGCTGGTAGGGGATGCGCGCTGTGAAGCCGCCTCCTACGCCTTCGCCGAGGATGGTGTCCATCACCCGCAGCGCCAGATAGTCCGGGTTCTTCCGGGGCACGCCGAGATGCCCGAGCACGATCTGGGTCTGCGCTTTGTCCATCGTGAGGCGCTTCGTCCGCACGTCTGTCTGCCGGGTCACCGCGGGCAGCGGGGTCTTGCCGGCGGAGCCGGAGCCGCGCCAGGCTCCGAACACCTGTGTCAGCCGCTGCAGCAGGTCCGCGGTCTTGAAATCACCCACGGCGACCAGCGTCACGGCGCCGGGTTGGTAGTAGCGCGAGTGGAAGCGGCTGAGCGCTTGCTGGTCGAGCGTGCGGACCGTCTCCTGGGTGCCGGAGGCGGGCCGGCCGGCGGGATGGCTGCCGTAGACAAGCTGGTTGAACGCCTTGCGCGCCACCCCGCCCGCGTCCTCATCCGCTTCCGTGAGCTCGATCAGCACCCGGCTGCGCTCCTGCTCCAGCCGGTCCGCCGGGAAGGTGGGGGCGGTGATCAACTCCGCGTAGAGCGGCAAGAGCCCGTCCAGATGGCGGCTCAGGGTCCGGAGCGAGACGCTGGTGGTCTCCCGTCCCGCGGCCGCGCCGAAGGTGGCGCCCACGTGCTCCAGCGCCTCGCTGATCTCGGAGTGGCTGTGGACGGCGGTGCCCTCCTCCAGCATCCGCGCCACCATCTCCGCCAGCCCGGCTTCCCGGTCGGTATCCTGGTAGGAGCCGGCCTCGGCTCGGGCAGAGAGGGTCACGGTGGGGAGGTCGTGCTTCTCCAGCAGGATCAGGCGGAGCCCGTTGGGGAGCACCTTCTCCACCGGCTTGAGCGGGGCGAACGGTACCGGGACGACCGCCGCCACCGGTGCCTTCGCGGAACGGGCACACGCGCCCAGTGGCCACTTCGAGATCCCCAGGGAGCGCCGGACTTCCCCGGGGCGGTCGCCGTTGCCGGTTCCGGTATCCGGAGGCGGAGCGGTTCCGCCGCCTTTCGC
>JAJFMS010001161.1 GCA_020696885.1 Armatimonadota bacterium
ACGGCAGCACCACCGTCACCAGCAGCGCGCCGCGAGGAGAGTGCCACGTCCGACCCGGGCGACCGCGGCCCGCCAACTGCTCTTCCGTCACCAGCACGTCGCCGGCGGCGGCGCGGCCGGAACGCATCCAGTCCAGCGCCAGGTCGTTGGTGGAGGCCAGAAGCGGAAACCGGGTGATCCGCCAGTTCATCGCTTGCGCTTCTTCTTGGGCGGGGTGAGCCCGAGGAGCTTGCGGTCCTCCGGCGTCAACTCGTGCTGCACGAACATGTCGGGCCGCTGCTCCAGGGTGCGCTGCAGCGACTGCAGCCGCCGCCACTTCTCCACCTCGCCGTGGTGACCGGATAGCAGCACGTCCGGCACCTTCCAGCCGCGGAAGTCCGCCGGCCGGGTGTAATGCGGATACTCCAGCAGGTGCTCCTCGAACGTCTCGCTCTCGGCGGACTCGTCCTTGCCCAGCACGCCGGGAAGTAGCCGGGCCACGGCGTCGATCACCACCAGCGCCGCCAACTCCCCGCCGGTAAGCACGTAGTCCCCGATCGACAGCTCGTCGGTGACGAGGTGGCGGTGCACCCGCTCGTCGATCCCTTCGTACCGGCCGCAGAGGAACACCAGGCGCTGCTCGCGCGCCAGCTCGTTGGCTGCCGCCTGGTCGAACCGCCGGCCTAGGGGCGTAAACAGGATCACACGGTCCGGCGGCGGGGGCTCCGCAGCCAGCGCCTCCACCGCCCGGAACAGCGGCTCGGGCTTCATCACCATGCCCGGCCCACCCCCATACGGCGAATCGTCGATCTGCCGATGCCGATCCGTGGTGTAGTCGCGGAGGTCCACGCAGCGCACGTCCAGCAGCCCCGCCTCCCGGGCGCGGCCCAGGATGCTGTGCTCCAGCGGGGACGTGAGCATGTCCGGAAAGATCGTGAGAACGTCGACGCGCATGAATAAGAGCCGATCCTGGGAGGCAGAATTTACCACAAAGACACGAAGGCACTAAGGGGAGGTGGGAACCGGGGGGTGTTGCTGCCTGCTACGACCTGATCGCCACGGAGTTCGCGAAGACCGGGTAGTCATCCGCGAGGGATGAAATCCGTTTCCGTCCTTGTGCTCACCCAAGGCCAGTTTGACAGGAGTCCGGCTGTCAGGCCGGCCTTTAGTAAGGCAAGCCCAGGACGCTCGCTCGCCCGCCTGACAGCAGGACTCCTGTCAATCAGCCGAGAGCACTTCCTGGTTCCGAAGCGCATTTCCGGGCAGTCCTGGAGCCAGCCGGGCACAAGCTTCTGCGCCCAGAATCGTCCGCAGCCACGCTCGGGCGGCACACCAGGGTAGCCGGCCCCATCCGACCGGGCGCAACATCTTGCTCCAGCAGGAATCGGAGCGGGTCCAGCGGCTCAGCACCGGGCAAGCCCTGGCGATCAAGCGCGTAGAGCGCGCACCCGCCCGCGATGGCCACCGGGATGCCCCCCGCGGCATCATACGCCCGGTACCTGCTGAGCACCGCGGCGCCGACGTCGGAAAGGGGATGAACGAGCTGCGTGAGGTGCACGGCCGTGGCGCCCGGCGCGGAGAGCTTCATCGGGAGGTGGGCCGTACGCAGGCCGTGCCAGTCGCTGCCCACCGCTACGTAGCGCGTCGCCAGGTCCTGCGGCTCCAGCGCTTCGGCCTCGACCGGCCGCCCGTTCAAGCGGCAATCACTCCAACCGGCGGTGATCGCGCCCTGGTAGAGCGCGGAGAGCGCGGGCACATACACCCAGCCCAGCGCCCCCACCGGCTCGCCCTCGTGCACGATCAGGGCGCCCACGGAGACGGCATAGGCGCCGCCGAGGGTGGCGGGGCGGGTGCCGTCCAGCGGGTCCACCTGCCAGCGCACGGTCGCCGCCTCCCGGGTAGCCCCGAACCGGCCGCCTTCCTCGGAGTAACCGGCGGAGCCCGGGACAAGGCGCACCAGCGATTCCCGCAGGAGCCGGTCGGCGAGAACGTCGGCGGCGCTCAGGCGCTGCCCGGAGCTGTCCTTCACGGTGCTCGCGCCGGCGGTGAATGCGAGGAGCTCCCGGATGAGGCCTCCCACGCCGATCACCAGGTGGTCGATCTCGCGCACCACCTCGGCCGTGAAGCCTGCCTGGCTAAAGACCGGGACGTCCACGCGAGCTCCTTAATCCTAACTACGGCAGCAAGGCCTTTCACTGCCCAACAGCGCCCGCCACCGGAGGCTTGCCCGGAGTTCGCGATGACCGGGCGGTCACCCGCGATGGATGAATCCGTTTCCGTCCTTGTGCTCACCCAACGCCAGTTTGACAGGAGTCCGGCTGTCAGGCCGGCCGTTAGTAGGGCAAGCGCAGGACGCTCGCCCGCCCGCCTGACAGCGGGACTCCTGGCAATCAGCCGAGAGCACTTCCTGGTTCCGAAGTCTATTTCAGGGCAGTCCCGGAGCCATCCGGGCAGCACCACCGGAGACGGCCGCTGTAATCACCAGCCGGACCCGTACGGTCCCGAAGCTGCCCTGCAATACCCCGGGGACCAGGATGGACCTACAGCCGAGGGACGCTGTCAGGCGGGCGAACGATCACCATCGCGTTCACGCTTCTACCGACACAGGCCAACGCTCCGAAACCCGCGTGAGTTTGGGAATGCTGGAGTAGGAGACACCACTGCTCCAGTTCTCCAACACTCCATTACTCCTCTAGCCCGGATCAGCGCACTTCCTCGCCTTCGAGGTAAGCCTTGCTGTGCACCACGATGATGCCTTCCTCCGGGGCGAGCCGCGCGATGGCGTCGTGCGTGGCCGGGATCATGTAGTCACCGGCGACGTACACGTCGTTGGATACGCCGGGGATGATCCCGCGCACCACGCCCAGCTCCTCGCCTTCGGGGGTCACCACGCGCAGGCCCAGGATCTGGTGCTCGTAGTAGCGCCCTTCCGGAAGCGGTGCCGCGTCCGCCAGATCCACCACCACCTGCGTGCCCCGAAGCGCCTCGGCGGCGTCTCGCGTCTCCACCCCTTCGAGGTGGAGGACGAACACGCCCTGCTGGTCGCGGATGGATCGCACCCGCCGCCGCTGCTCGCTGCCGTCCGGTAGACGCAGCCGCAGCTCCTTGAGCTGCGGGATCCGCTCCGGGAATTCGGTCAGCGGCCGGAGCTTCAGGTCGCCGCGCACGCCATGGGGGCCGACGAACGCCCCCACGACCAACGTCTCTACGACCTGCGGCTCAACGGCCGCCGGCTCGACTGCCGCTGACTCGGCGGTGGACGGCTCTACAGCCGCTGCCTCCGCCGACGGTTTCACGGGCCCGCTACTTCGCGGGGTCCCGGATCTCCTTGATGATATCGTCTTCAACGAGGATCTCCGCCTGCCCCAATCGCTCCTGGATATTGTCGCCGACGCTTACTTCCACGTCGCTCTCCAGGCTGCCGCGCTCGAACTCAGTA
>JAJFMS010000112.1 GCA_020696885.1 Armatimonadota bacterium
CAACACACCAGGTGGCGCGCCTTGTCCAGGCTCTCCGCGAGGCTGCGGCACCGAGAGGCGTGACGGCTCTGGGGCTCATCGGACATTCTCCGCACGGGAGTTCTCATGCAGCCACAATTGCAGCGTTGTCGGGCGATGAAAGCTTGCGAGAACAGATCGAAGCCAGAGTGACCCGGGCGCTGACGAAGATACTGGGCCGGCTGCAACGGCTGGGGTTATGAGCCGTTGGATCACCCCTGCGGCCAGGCGAGACTGTCGCCTCGCTCACGTCTCCAGTTTGCCGGAAATGGATGGCTCCGAACGGGAGTAGGACATGGCACGGAAGGGGACGATGAGAAGGCCATCGAGGCGGAGTCGATCCTCGGCGGCTTCGGCGTGGAGACCGACCTCGCGGCGCGGCGGCTCTTCACGCTCGCCCGGAGTGACGCGGACCTGGGCGCGTTCCAGCAAGCCGCGGAGCGACAGGTCGCGTTGAAGGCCGGCGAGATCCACGACCTCAAGTATCCGGCCGCGCCGTTCGAGGACCACCGCATCGTGAGCCCGCAATGGCGGCCGCACCTGCTCGCCTCAGGCGCCCACTGACTGCTGGATACCAGCCGCCCGGACGCTCCCGGCCCAGTACAGGCAAAGTGCTCATTCGGGCCCAGGGTTGAAATCGATAGGGCGCTGCCCTCCTTACTATCCAACCCTTTAGCGGGCGAAACCGGGGAGATCGGACCAGGACTCCACCTGGGTCGCACGCCGCAGCCATTCCTCGACGAGCGCAGGATCCGTCTCTCGGAGGATCCGCTCCCGCGCAGCCGGGTCCGGCTCGCCGAGCCGCGGCGAACCCAATAGCAAGAGCGCCTGGAGGGCCCCCTCGACGCGACCCACTTCCCGGCCGCGCTCAAGTCCGCGCTCAAGCCCCCGCTCGATGCCCTCTTCCAGGATCATCTGATAGGTGTCCGATTCTCTCATCGCTGGGATCCCCCGAAACAATTGTGCCACGCTTTCGCGCGGGTAGCGCAAACCCAGCAGCACGAAGGTATCCGTCCACAGGTCCTTTTGCTGCTCCGGCGGCGCTTCGGCGAGCAGCCGGGCCTCCATCCGCCGTAAGACGCCCTGGAGGTCTCCCGCCGCCGCGTCCGTGATCGGCGCCAACGGCAGCGTGGCGAGTGAGCCTTCCAGCACCGTCTCCAGATCCAGCTCCCAGGCCCGGAGCACCTGGTATTGAAGGAGGTGCACCTGACCCGTGATCGGGGTGACCACACGGTACTCACCGGTGAGGCGGGGATGGTCCGCTTCCGGTCGCAGCACCACGAGCACGCTGTGCACGGGCAGCAGATGGCGCCGGTGGTGGAGCGCATTATAGGTCAGTGATCTCGCCAGGATGGTAGCGTCCCACGAGGCGAACGCCTCGAAGTGGATCACGAACGGCTCCGGTCCCCGGAGGAGCACGACCTTATCGGCGGCCCCTGAAACGGTGGAAATATCCGCGTCCACCAGAAGCGGGGCGCCGACAACGGGACCGAGCGCCAGCCGGACCCACCCGGCGGGGTCGGCTCCAACAGGTCCTTGAATACCGAGTCGTAGGGCTTGGACATCCGTTGGCGACCTTGGACCTCTAGCGAGGTCGGCTATAGTTTCTGGATCTCGGGAACATTGGGCAGGGCTTCTTTCGCTAGCGCGGCCAGTTGGGCGCGGACCGGATCGAAGTCTCCCGACACGATGAAGCGACCCAGGATCCAGCTACCGATGGTCTTCTCGGGCAGCAGGGGGTTGTTCTCCAGCACCACGAGCTCGCTGCACTGGAAGCAGATGATGACGTCCGCGAGCCGGCTGCCGCTCTTCAGCCGGAAGCCGATGCCCGGGTCCATGTAGCACTGCTTCGTGGACTGCCCGGGCAGCAGGTAGCTCTTCGAATCTAGCGTGACGGCGGCCAGGCGAGCGGCGAAGGCCCGGCTCCGGTCTTTGCCGCGGCTATAGTAGGGCACCCCGCCCAGGAGCTTGCCCGCCGCCTTTTCGTTGCCACGCCGGAGGAGGCGGTAGACCTCCACGCGGTCCGCCTTCCCCAGCGTGGAGGCAGCGGAGGCTTTGCTCTTCTCGAACCGGGCCGCCGCCGTCTTCCACTGCGCGGTGCCGCGGAGGTCCGGCTGGGACCATCCGGCAGAGATCGTGAGAGCCAGCAGAGCAACGGCACCAAACGTACTGTAAAGCGAAGTCATCGACCTTCCTACCCGCCAGGGCCGCATTCAGCGGGCCGGTTTCAATTTCACTATCTCGTCCATTTTAGATGTTGCCTGCGGGCCGCAGCCAGCGCTCCATCCAGCCGACGATCCGCTCCAGGCGATCGGTGCGGAGGTCGGGCGGGCCGCTGCGGGAGAGGCCGTGGTTGGCTTCCCGCGGGTAGCGGATGAACTCCACTTCCTGTCCCCGGCACTTCAGGGCGGCGAAGAGCTGCTCCGCCTGCTCGATCGGGCAGCGGAGGTCTCCTTCGCTGTGGATGATCAGGAGCGGGGTCTTGATCTCCCCGGCGTAGGAGAGGGGCGATTGGGCGAGGAAGCGCTGCGGCTGGTCCCAGGTGTTGCCGCCGAAGTAGCTGCTGCCGCTGAAGGTGAAGTCGCAAGTGCCGCCCATGCTGTGCAGGTTCACCACGCTCCGCTGGGTGACGCCGCAGCGGAAGCGGTCCGTGTGCCCCAGCATCCAGTTGGTCATGTAGCCGCCGTAGCTGCCGCCGGTGACGCCCACGCGCTCCGGATCGATGCCCGGGAGGGTGACGGCGTGATCGACGGCGGCCATCAGGTCGCGGTAGTCGGCGCCGCCCCAGTCGCCGGCGATGGCGGCTACGTGAGCCTGCCCGTAGCCGCGGCTGCCGCGGGGGTTGGTGAACAGCACGGCAAACCCGCGGGCTGCCAGCAACTGCAGCTCGTGGACCATCGCCCAGCCGTACTGGGTGTGCGGGCCGCCGTGGACGTACAGGATCAGGGGCGCCGGCTCACCCGCGGGACGGCCGGGAGGGTGGAGGAGCCATCCGTGCACTTCGCCGCCGTCCGTGGCGGCAGTGACCTCCTGCGGCACGGCGAGCTCCAGCTCCGCCAGGAGCGCCTGGTTTACCGCAGTGAGGGGAAGGAGGTCCAGCGGCGCCAGGTCCAGCGCGGCCAGGTGGACATCCCCCGGGTGGACCGGATCCCCGACCACCGCTGCCAATCGATGCCCCGCTCGATCGATTGATAGACTGGCAATCTCTCCCAGGAAGCCGGGGCTGCGGTTCAGCAGCTCGCCGTCCAGGAACGCCTCGTAGACGTGGGTGGCGCCGCGGTCGCAGACCAGGAAGTAGACCGAGCGGCTGTCCGGCCCCCACACCGGCCCGGTCCAGCCGCCGCCGAAGGCCCGGAGGTCGGCCAGGGTGCAGTCGCCGGCCGGGCGGTCCAGGTCGGCGCAGAAGTCGCGACCCTCGCCGCCGGTGGCAGGGAGGACCCAGAGGTGCGGGTCCGTGGCGGACCAGACATCTCGCACGTCCGCGTGCCCGTAGTAGGCGAACGAGGCGCCATCCGGAGACCAGGTGAGGTGGTGCTTCGGGCCGGCCGGCGCCGGGATGAGCGCCTCTTCTCCGCCTGCGGCCGGGATGACGCGGATCTCATCGAGCTGGAGGGTGAGGTCGGGATCGGCGCTGCGGTTCGTGATGAACGCGAGGCGCGTGCCGTCCGGCGACCAGGCCGCGTGCCCATGGTCGTAGTCTCCGGTGGTCAACTGCTGGTGCTCGCCGGTCGCCAGGTCCAGCATGAAAAGGTGCCACCGCTCATCGCCGACATAGCCGCCGCCTTCCTCCCGGTAGTGCAGCCGCCGGATCACCAGCGGCGGGGTGGAGCGGTGGGCTTTCTCACGCTCCTCGCGGGCGGACTTGCGCGCCCACGCCGGCTTCGGGCGGTAGTTGAAGGCGATCCGCGTGCCGTCCGGCGACCAGTACAGCTCCCCGACCGTGCCCTCTTCGAGCGTAGTGAGGGCGCGCGCCTCGCCGCCGTCCGCGGCGATGCACCAGATCTGCGACTGCTCCCCGCGATCGGAGAGGAACGCGATCTGGGTGCCGTCCGGCGACCACCGGGCCGAACCATCGCGCTGATCGCCGTGGGTGAACCGGCGGGGCTCCCCGCCGCGGGTGTCGACGACCCAGAGGTTGCTGAAGTACTTGTTCTTCTCCACGTCCGCCCACTGCTGGGAGTAGACGACGCGCTCACCGTTCGGGGAGAGCTGCGGATCGGAGACGAGCTGGATGCGGAAAAGATCCGCAGCGGTGATGAGCCGGCCGGAGCCTGAGGAGTGTGTGGAGGGCATGGATATCAGTTGCTTGTGACAGCGGCTTTTCCTGCGGCAGTTCGCCCGTTAAGCCGGACTACCTGGCCGAGGCTACCCCAAGGCCGGCGCCAGTTACGCTCGCCAGCAGCAGCCCTCCGTGAGCCCGGTGCGGCCGCTGAATTGACCCCGCCGACCCGGTTATCACGCGCAACGTCACGCTCGAAGTGCGAGCACTGCCGCTCCCTCGCAGGGCGCGCGAGGGTTGCGGCTCGGCGTCGCCGGGTAAAGGTGAAGCATTCACGCTTACCCGGCAGGGGCAAGCGCGACCCCGGAGGTCCGAGCGATGAACGATGTGTCCAAAACGATCTGGGCGACGACCGCCATACTGATGGTCCTGTGGATAGTGGGCCTAACAATCAACTTCGGCCCGATCATCCACGTGCTGCTGGCGCTGGCGATGATCCTGGCGATCTCGGAGTTGGTGACCAACCGGACGCGGACCTGAGATTGGGTGTTGGGTGTTGGGATCGCCCAGGGGGCACCCGGGTGTTGGGGAGCGCGGTGGAGGACCGGCAGAGGTCTCACCGCGGGCGCGCCAGTGCGACGGCAGATGGCCCCTGTCTGAGAGGCAAGGCGTTTATTGGTTACGGGGCCTTCCGGCCAAGCTGATTAGAGATCAACCGGAAGAAGGACGGATAACAAGGCCTGGTTGCCGATAATAAGGCGGCTGTGGGGGCATGGAAATCGGGAAATGAGGGAAATGGGGGTAACGGGAAATGACTTCGCTCGATAGCCCCTCCCTTCGTTTCCACGTTTCCTCGTTTCCGCATTTCCCCGCCAATGGGGCCGATTCTCGCGCCCACGTCCTGGAGGCTTAACCGTGCAGACTGACCGCACTACCAAAACGCTGCTGTTCTTTATCGCCGTCGCGCTCTGGGGCATGCTGATCAAGGGGTTCTTTGAGCCCACGCCCACCGTCGCCCAGGCGGTTCGCTCGCCGGTCGCTTCCGGCCCGATGTTGACCCCGGTACGGATCGTGGCGGTGGACGGCGGCTCGCTGCCGGTGAGCATCACCCGCCAGGCCAGCCCGCTGGAAGTGAAGACGGTGGCCGGCTCCAAGTTCAAGGTGGAGCTGGAGAAGTAGACCCCGCTGCTTTCGGGTGCCGTTTCTCGGCTACAATGGAGGGAGACCCCTCCCTCCATCGGAGCCGCCATGACTCGCCGCCCACTGCTCGCACTGTTTTCCGGCCTGCTGCTGCTGGCCGCTATCTCCGGTCCCCGTGCCGCGGAGGAGCCGGATCCGTGGCTCCGCCTGGACCGCGTGGCGCAGGAGACGGTGGACGCGGGCGACGTGCCCGGCGTGGTGTTTGTGGTGGGACATCGGAACAAGATCGTCTACCGCAAGGCGTTCGGCTCCCGCACCGTGAAGCCCGAGCGCACCGCGATGACGCCGGATACGGTGTTCGACCTGGCGTCCCTTACCAAGGTCGTAGCCACCACCAGCTCGGTGATGTCCCTGGTGGAAGACGGGCGCCTGCGGCTGTCCGACCCGGTCACCAAGTACTGGCCGGAGTGGGGACAGAACGGCAAAGAGAAGATCACGGTGCGCCAGCTCATGACGCACTCGTCCGGACTGCCGTCCTGGGACAACTACCAGAAGAAGTTCGGGGACATGAGCGGGCCGCCGATCCAGGACCAGCGGGCGCAGGTCTACCCCGCGCTCGCCGCCAGCGCGCTGGCCAATCCCACAGACAGCAAGTTCGTCTACAGCGACCTGGGCTTTATCACGCTGGGGGAGCTGGTGCGGCGGATCAGCGGACAGCCGTTGGATGAGTATGCTCGCAAGCGGATCTTCCAGCCGCTAGGCATGAAGGACACCGGGTACAACCCGGACGCAGAGCACTGCCGCCGCGCCGCGCCCGCCACCCTCTGGAACAACGCCTTCCTGTGCGGGCAGGTGCACGACCCGAACGCCGCGGTGATGGCAGGGGTGGCCGGCCACGCGGGCCTGTTCAGCACGGCGGACGACCTCTCCCGCTTTGCCTGGATGTTGCTGAGCAGTGATGCGAAGCCGAAGCGCCGCTTCCCACTGAGCCCCACCACGGTGCGCGAGATGACCTCGCCGCACTCCCCGCCCGGGCTGCCGGTGCGCGGACTGGGGTGGGACATCGATACGGCCTACTCCCACGTGCGCGGGGATCTGATGCCGCTGGGCAGCTTCGGGCACACCGGCTTCACCGGCACCTACATCTGGGTGGACCCGTATAGCCAGACGTTCATCATCGGGCTCTCCAACCGGCTGCACCCGGACGGCAAGGGCAGCCCGCTGGCGATGTGGGCGAAGGCCTCCAACGTTGTCTCCGGCATCATCCCGCCGCAGTCGCTGCCGCCGCGTCCTGCCATCGTGCGGCCGGTATACACCGGCGAGTGAGCACCTTTCATCGCAGGCAGCCGGACGCCCGGTTTGCTGCACAGTTTCCGGCTGCCACGCATCTCAGGGGATAGATGAACGTACGCCAGTCCGACCTCTGGGTCATCCTCGCCTCCGTCACCGCCGCCGCTGCGGCCGCCGTGGCCATCGATACGGTTTTCATCGAACCGGCGCTCGTGGAGGTCACCCGCTACGATCTCCCGCTCCCGGACCTCCCCGAAGCGTGGGACGGCGCCCGGATGATCCACCTCACCGACCTCCATTACGGCGACCCCCGCTCACAGCGCCTGTTCGAGTGGATGGTTGCCACCGTGAACGCGGAGGCCGCGGACCTGGTGGTGATCACCGGCGACTACGTGGTGGAGCGCCCCTCGGAAGGGGTTCACGCGGCGAATTACCTGGCCCAGCTCCAGGCGAAGCACGGCGTGGTGGGGGTGCTGGGAGACCACGACTTCTTCCTGAAGACGAAGCAGCCGGTCACCGGCGTGATCGAGGGGATCCGCGAAGCCGGCGTGACCCTGCTGCGCAACGAGGCGATTGAGCTGCCCGGGGGGTTCAAGATTGCGGGGATCGATCCCACCACCCGGAAGGTGCGCAAGGGAGACCTGGGTGCCGCCCTGGCTGCCGTGCCGGGTGGGAAGCCGCACCTGCTGCTCTCGCACGCGCCGGACATCATCCTCGAGGCCGCGGAACGCGGCGTGCCGATGGTGCTCTGCGGCCACACGCACGGGGGCCAGGTGGTGATCCCGTTTTACGGCCCGCCGGTCACCCACAGCAACGTGGGCCGGGAGTATGCGTCCGGGTGGTCGTCGCTGCAGGAGACGCGGATGTATACCGGCCGCGGCCTCGCGAGCCACTACTCGCTGCGGTTCTGCTGCCGGCCGGAGGTGACGGTGTTCACGCTGCGGCGGGGTTGAGGGACCCCACCCCGGCCTTCGGCCGAGGGGAAGACCCCTCCCCGCCCTTCGGGCACCCCTCCCCATCCCTGCGGGATAGAGAGGGGCCGTGGGGCAGGGGGATGGCGATGTTAGGCGGACGGAAGAGAGGGGAGCGCCGCACGGATGTGGGCGCTCCCCTCTTCCGTCTGACTTCTTGGCTCCGCTAGTCCAGCAGCCCGCCCTGGCGGGGCTCGGGCACGCGCAGGTTCTCCAGCCGGAACGGGAGGCGGGTGGGCTCTCCGGTGTGCTCCAGCACCCGGAATTCCAGTGTCTCCGGCTGGGCGCCGATGATGCGGCCGAACGTGTAGTTGTAGGTGCTCCGGGATTTACCGCCAATCGCTGGTGCGGAGCCGACGGAGTCGTGGAGGGTCACGGACATGTTCCGGCCGGCGAGCATCCGCCGCTGGATGTGGGCCAGCGGGCCGCCCGACGCCGGGCCTTCTGGCTGGGGCACCTCGTAGGTGACGCCGACCTGCCAGCCCTGGTCCGTCACCTCGACCCCGTCGATGGTGACCGTCACGTTCCCCGCGCGCCGAACGGCGCCGGGGCGTATTTCGGCGGCGGGGAACGAGAGGACCCGCTCCTCCGCGGACTGCATCAGCAGGGCGGCGTCCACGCTGCGGAAGGACGACGCTCCCGGGGTGAGCGACAGCTCGAGCTGCTCTTTGCGAAGGCCGGGGGTGTGCTGCAGCGGGAGTGAGATCGGGGTGATCGGGCCGCTGATCGCGCCGCGGCCCAGGTTGTCCATCCCCCGGGCGCCGGGCGCGATGCCGGCGAGCCGGGCAAGGGCGTTCGGGTCGTCGGACCGGATCTCCAGGTCCAGGGTCACACCGGGTCGGAACTCCTGCAGGGTGCGAGGCGCCTCAAACCGGCGCACACCGTCCGACCCGTAGGAGAAGCCGCCTCCGAAGCTGAAGGACGAGTTGAAGCTGCTGCCGCCGCGGCGGATCCCGCTTACGCGGACCTCGTACGGCCCGGCCATGACGGTGTCCTTCAGGGCGCCGGGGGCAGCGGTCCGGACCACGTGCCCGTCCGCGGCTGGTAGGGCGGCGCGAGCACCGAGTTGCCAGGGGGTGAGGCCCACGATCGCGGTGGCGGAGACGAGCAGCGACGAGACGCCGCGCCGTGTGGGCGTGACGGGAAAGGCATGCTTGATCACTTCCAACCTCCTTGCTAGCTGAGAAAACGACTCGCCCATCCGTGCGGCGGCGAGCCGGCCGTTCGGTTCGCCCAGGCCGGTGGAGACCCGGAGCAGCAGGTCGCCGTAGCGAGCGACCGTTGCGCCGGTGCACTCCACCGCCAGGGCATCGCAGGCCCCTTCCTGGGCCAGGTGGTACTCCCGCTGGGCGACCCAGACGAGCGGGTGGAAAAAGAAGAGGGTGCGCGCCAGCACCGGCAGCCAGGTCCAGTGCAGATCCTTCCGCCGGATGTGCGCCAGTTCGTGCGCCAGGATCAACTCCAGGTCCGCGTCGGAGCAGGTGGTGAGCAGCGCCGGCGGGAGCGCTACAGTGAGGCGAGTCATCCCCAGCAGCGTGGGCGTCTCGATCTCCGGTGCGGACCCGACATACGGCACGTAGGGCAGGCCGAGCACGCGGGCCAACGAGCCGCAGCGGGTGACCAGAGGGCCGTCCACAATGCCCACGAGCCGCCGCTCCACGCCCAGGGAGCGCCGCCACTCCAGCCCGAGCGCCACCAGACCGATCGAGGTCGCGAGCAGCCAGAGCCCGGCCAGCAGGTGACCCGCGCCCGGCGCGGCTGGCGGTGCGGGGGTCGCGGCGGCCGGAGTGGACGCGGGCTCTGATCCGGTGGGGGGTGCCTCGTCCGCGATCGCCACCGCAGCCGTGGGAGCGGTGGGAGCGGGCAGCACCGGCACCTCGACCACCGGCCGGCCCCAGAGGAAGGCGACGAAGAGCTGGAGCAGCGCCAGGCGCCAGATCCAGCAGCGGGCGGAGGCGGTGGTGAGACCGGGGAGGCGGGTGGCGATCCAGGCCAGGGCCAGCGCGATCCCGCCGCAGACGGTGGCGCGCAGTAGGCCGGCGCCGAGGAACGCCAGCGCGGAAGTAATCCCAAAGGACTCCAGGCTCATCACGATCCCTCCCCTTCCCGGTGCTCTTCCAGCTCTCGCACCAGCCGCTTCAGCTCTTCCAGCTCCGCATCGGAGATGCGGTCTTTGCGGGTGAGGTACGCCATGAACGGCGAGAGCGAGCCGCCCAGGACGTTTCGCACGAACTCCCCGATGAGGGCGCTCTGCACCTCCGCCTTCGGCGCGGCGGGCAGGTACTCGTTGACGGAACCGGCCAGTCGCCGCTCCAGGTAGCCCTTCTTGCGCAGCCGCTCCAGGATGGTGGTTACGGTGGTGCGCGCCAGCTCTCGCTCCCGCGCGAAGTGCTCCGCGGCATCGCGCACGGTGACCGGGGCATGGTCCTGCACCCAGGTGAGGATCTCCAACTCCAACGGCCCCAGTGGGGTCCTGGCTCCCATCTTCGCCTCCTGCCTCTCGTTGACTACGAGCGTAGTCAATCATATGACTACGCTCGTAGTCAGGAATGTTTCACGACTTTGTCGCCGGCTGGAGGAAGTAGGGAGGGAGCTCCTTCCGTCGGAGTTCGAGGAAACGTCTTTTGGGGTACTAACGACCCGGGAAACACTGTTCCGAGCCGGAGGGCCGGGCGATTTCCAGCGGAACGCCGCTCGCCGGCATCGGGTCGGGAGCGGTAGGAGGTACGGAGTGATGATGATTCGAACACGCCTGATGTCCGCGGCGCTCGCTGTCAGCACGCTGCTGGGAGCCCTGACCTTATCGGTGAGCGCCCCGCTGCCGGCCGCCGCGAAGAAGGAAGACACCTATCGCATCGGCACCTACCTGGGCAGCGCAGCTACGATCTACGCGCTCTCCAAGGGCAAGGGCACCTGGGCGCTCATCGGCGGCGGCGCGACGCTGCTGTCCTACAACCAGTGGAAGAAGGAAGCTTCCCGGCGCCGGCAGCGCGACCGCAGCCAGCGGGCCTACCAGTCGTACCGGTCGAAGTGGCTGCAGAATCACCGGGGCAAGCGGATTCAGCGGGTTCGGTAGCGTTGGGGGAGTGATGGAGTAGTGGAGTATGGGTGTAATGGGGCGGAGCGGCCGGTCGGCCGCGTTCTGCTCCTACTCCCACACTCTGCCATCGGCTTCTTCAATCCGGGAGCCGGAACTTCTGGATGCGCTGGTTGCCGGCGTCGGCGACGTAGAGAACACCGCGGCTGTCTACCGCGATACCGTGCGGGCGCATGCCCCGCACGGTGATCCCATCAGCAGCTTGCCGGCGAGCGTGAAGCCCTGGACGCGGTCGTTGAGGCTACTGCGATCGGGCTCCTTGTAGTGGCGCGCCGGCGGGTGAGAACTGCCGCACCGGCTCAGGGCGCCTTCGGTGGTGTAGACCCGCTCACCAGGCCGCTCGGGACGGCGGTGATCAGCGTGGGCTTGCTGGGGCCGGAGTTGCCGGTGAGCGTTGCCGTCTCGCGGAATTCAATCACTCGCGTAATCGATCGATGACAGGTCGGACGCCTTCTGGTCGCGAGTTGACCATTCTATTCGTCTAGGACTTTTCTCGATCAATCTCGCGATGTCGGCACGGGTAGGCTGCGGCCTGTTGCCGCGCCTCCGGACAACCGCTCGACTACGAGCACCGTCGGGCCGCAAACGCGTTGTTAGCGCGGCCCTTCATCTGCGTCCATCTGCGTGTATCTGTGGTTAAGACTCTCTTGCTCCCTCTTTGCGGCCCTCTGCGTCTCCCATACGGGCAGGCTGCGGTGAAACTAGAGCTTTGGCGCCACTTCGGCGATAGCGAAGAGCGAGCCGGTGACCAGCACCAGGTCGTCCGTTCCGGCCCCGGCGAGGGCAGTTTCCACTGCAGCGGCGACCGGCTCGATGATGCGCACCGGCTTGCCGGAAGCGCGTGCGGCTTCCGCCAGCTCCTCGGCCGGTACGGCTGCCGGGTGGCGGCTGCGGGTGACGATGATCTCCGTGGCCAGAGGCGCCAGCTCTCGGACCACCGTCTCCGGCTCGTGGCCGCGGGAGCAGCCGATCACGAGGATTAGCCGTCCTCGCTCCAGCACCGGCGTGTAGAGTGCCCGGATTGTCTGCGCCAGGGCGGCGGCGCGGTCCGGGCTGTGGGCGGCGTCCAGGATCAGCAGCGGCCGCTCTTGCACTACCTGGAGGCGCCCCGCGATCCATGCCGACCCCAGGCCGGCACGGAGTTGATCGTCCGTGAAGGCTACCGTTCCTTCGGCACGCAGCCAGAGCGCCGCCGCGGCAGCCGATGCGGCGTTGCGGGCCTGGTGCTCGCCGGCGAGGACGAGGTGGAGGTCGGCCCACCGGCCTTCGGGCGTGGTCAGGTCGAAGCGGGTGCTCTCTGG